>JAPLUR010000042.1 GCA_026397505.1 Candidatus Zixiibacteriota bacterium | reverse complement strand
CCGCAACCTCATCATGAAGACAGGAAAACCCCAATTGATTAACATCCTCGCGACGATATATCATCTCTCTTCCTCCAATTCACCACCATATTAATCGCTCCATCAATGCCAATCAACCAAAACTTATGGGACAGCCTCCTTCGGTTCGCCCCTACAGGGAATAACACCCAATCGGTTTCGCAAAACCCTTCGGGATTTTGCGCTACAAGCTACGAGCTTTAGTCGGCAAGGCGTGACCATCGGCATGGGAACGCGCTGGGTCACACCTCGAACGCTGTTCTCGGCAAGACCCAGCGCAAATCCAAGACGAGTTGCGGGCAGGTCACAATTCCGCTTGTGCGGAATCAGGACCTGCCCGAACGGATAGAGCGGACTGGCCGCGCGGAGAAAAGGGGGACCGCAATGGTTGCCCCCACGGGGCGCATTCCAACCAAGTCATAACTCTCTAAGGGGTTATCCGGGGTGTGCAAAAAGCGCACAATGGGCGGGCTGGTCTGGTCGATAAGAAGCTGTATTTTTCTATTTATTAAATGAGCCTTTCTTATTATCTTTTAAGCCGTTTTGAAACTGCCAGGCTGAAGTAACGTAACCTGTACTGAAAGGCCGAGTTGCCGGAACTTGACAAGAATCTGATCGCCAGCGCTCTCTCGGGGAACCAGGATGCATACCGGGAGTTGATGGAACGCCACCGCCCGGCGATATTTCACATCGTCTTCAAGTTCGTTCGGGAAAAAGAGGCCAGCGCCGATTTGGTACAGGAGACTTTTATGAAAGCTTTTGCGTCGCTCGAAACATATCGTTCGGAATACAAGTTCTCCACCTGGCTCTACCGCATTGCGGCCAACTCGGCCATAGACTACCTTCGCAAACAGCGGATTCACACGCTTTCGCTCGATTCTCATTCCGACGACGAGGAAAACTCGGCCACGATGGATGTAGCCGACCTATCATATCATCCGGAAAGAGAGCTGGAGGAGCGCGAAAGGCGGATTTCGATTCAGGATGCGATCGACTCGCTCCCGGAGAAATACCGGATTGTTATCATGTATCGGCATAAGGACGACCGCTCGTATGAGGAAATCGCGGAGGCGCTCGGTATCCCTATCGGGACGGTCAAAGCGAGGATATTCCGCGCCCGCGAATTGCTGAAGAAAAAGCTGAAATCAGTTTAAAGGGATGGAGAAACCGGCCATGAAAAAAACAATTCTCTGTCTGTCAGTCGTTTTTCTAATAGTTGCCGCCGTCTCTTACGGCAAAGACTACCGTTTTGAATATCAGAAAGAAATTGCGGTGACTGAAAAGTCCTCGCTGACCTTATCCAATATATCCGGCGGCATAGAAATTATGGGGGTTCCGGGGGAAAAGGTTCTTATCCGGGCGATAAAGATAATCCAGGCCGATAAGGCCTCGGAAGCCGAAGAGAAAGCCGGATTGATTGAAATTGAGGTAAAGAAGACCGGCAACCATATAGATGTCGCGACCAATTATCTCAAGGAGTCGAAGCGTCCCCGGTCGTTCTGGGAGAAGCTGTTCGGCTCCAATTTTGATTCCTACGGGTCGGTTGACTACACGATAAGTGTCCCGCCCGATTGCCAGGTTGAGGTGGAATCGGTTTCGGGCGATATGGCCATATCCGATATCAAAAGCGATATCGATATAGGCAGTACTTCCGGCGATATCAGCCTGCGCACCATTCAGGGGATGATAGAGATTTCCACGGTTTCGGGAGACCTCGATATGGCGGATATCAAAGGAGATATTGATATTTCCTCGACCAGTTCCGATATGAGGCTCGATTCCATTAACGGTATGGTCGATATTCGCTCGACCTCGGGTGATTTGCGCGGGACGAAGATTAACGGCTCGGTCTCATTGACCCAAACTTCGGGAGATGTCAGGCTGACCGGGCTAAGCGGAGATTTAAGGCTGAAATCGACTTCGGGGGATATAGTTGTCCGGCAGGAATCGGGCGCCATCGACATCGTGACTTATTCCGGGGACGTGGAGATACAAACGAAGCTTGATTCCCCGAAGGATTACTATGTCGAAACGACCTCGGGGACGATTATTTTTGCCGTTCCGCAGTCATCAGCGGGTACAATTCGGATGGAAACAGGCACCGGCAGAATCATAACGGAGCTGTCTCTGGATAATAAGAGCCGGAGCAAACATCGGATGGCGGGAAATTTCGGCGAAGGCGGCCCGAAAATTTCCCTTTCGACCTTCTCGGGAGACATCACGCTGGAATCATATTAGGATTATGAAAAAAATTGTCCCATACACTCTGCTAACAGGTCTGGCTTTTCTGCTGATGCTGTCATTGCAGGCGGATAGAGCGGCGATGGCGATCGGACCATCGCCCACCAAGGGTTCTTCCGCTGATTCGGCGGCCAGCGAGGATACCACGTTGGAGGAACTGCATCTTTCATCAGAGGGGGTTTACGGAGTTGATTCCGGCGGCGCGGAATGGGAATATGATTTCAGCCAGGGCCATTTTGTCAAAGGGAAAGTGAAGACGGAAGGGACCAGGACGGTATTCCGCAAGTCGGAAACGGATATTATCAGGGATACGGATTCCGCCAAAAAAGAGATCTATTCGGCTATCAAGAGGATAAAGGGGCTGCAGTTGGGGGCAATCGAGATTGGGCCGGGAGAGAAGGTTGACGGGCCGCTGGTGGCGGTAGGGCCGATAACGGTTGAGGGATTGGTTGACGGGGATGTCATATCTTATAAGAAAATTACGGTGACGGAGACCGGAGAGATCACGGGTGATGCCCGCGCGCCGGAAATAGTAAAAATGAGAGGGGGCGTTATCGGCGGCAGGCGTTATGAGACCGATCTTCCCAAGATACCGCAGATCGATATATTTCAAGAGACATCATACAGCGCCTTGATCATCAATCTCGTTATTCTCTCCGTACTTCTTTTTTGCGGTTTTCTGGCGACAGCCATCATGCCGAAACCCATCGGTCGTCTTCATGACTGCATGCAGACGCGTTTCCTGAAATCATTTTTGACCGGATTTCTGGTCTGGATTCTCTTTGCGCCGCTGTTCGCTCTTCTCTGTCTGACTATCATAGGTATTCCCATCGCCATTTTTGCCCTTCCGATCGCTCTGGTGCTGGCGCTGATTCTGGGAATCGTCGCTCTGGGACAAACGTTCGGGGAATGGGCCGGCAAGTATTTCGGGGGTCAGCCGAATAGACAGATGCCCCAGGTTATCGCCGGGTTGGCGCTTCTTTCCTCGCCATCGATATTCATGTCGCTTCTCAAAATTTCCCCATCGCCGGTCAGCCACGGTTTTTCCACGGTATTTATGGTGATCGCGATTATTGTCGGTTCGATTGGTGTTACGGCCGGGCTTGGATCGGTCGTGCTTACCAGATTTGGAAGCCGGGATTGCAGCCGGGCGAAAAAAATATCAATAAGACTGGAAGTTGTACCTTCGCCTCCGCCCCCCTCACCTCCGCCCCTGAAATCGGACGAAGGCGGCGCTTAATCTAAATTTTATAACGAAAGAGTAGTATGTATAAAGTTCTATTATTTTGTCTGATCGCCGTGACATTCTGCGGCGGGAAATCTGAGGCGGGCAGCCTGAGGAGCAAGCAGATAATTTTCCCGCCCGACGAAATCAGCCGTCTGGAAGCCAATTTCGATATCGGAGCAGGGGAAATCAACCTGAGGCCGGGAGATACTACCAAGGCGATAGTCAGCGCCGACGTAGAGTATGATCCCAAAAATATTGAGGTTTATTCTGATTATGAGAAGCGGGGAAAAACCGGCTATCTGGAAGTCGGCAGTGAGGTTCAAAGTCATACCCATATGGATACGGAAGATAATCGCTGGAACATAATCTTATCCAAACAGTACCAGACGGAATTGAAAATAGATATCGGGGCCTGCGATGCCGACCTGGATTTGGGAGGCATACCATTGACTTTTTTGAAATTAAGCATCGGTGCGGCCAAAGGGCATTTGGTTTTCAGTTCTCCCAATCCGGCGACATGTGATATTTCCATCGATGCCGGGGCGTCCAGTTTTGAGATAGAAAAACTGGGGAACGCCAATTTCGAATATCTGACCCTTGACGGCGGCGTAGGGGAATTTATTATTGATTTCGCGGGAGAATACAAGACCAAGGCGCGGGCAAGGATCTCGATCGGTCTGGGAAAGGCGACTATCTATATTCCCTCGGGCCTGCCGATCAGGATCGAAGCGGAGGATAATTTTTTATCCTCGGTCGATTTCAAGAATGCCGGGCGTTTTGATATCGAGGATGTATATTGCGAATCGAAAGATTTCCATGACTCACCGGTCGGATTGGACATTAAAATTGATGTGAGTCTGGGCAAGGTTGAGATAGTCTGGGTAGATTGAAATCATATGATTTGTCACAAAAAAACCATCCCAAGCGGGATGGTTTTTTTGTGGCGCGAAAGAGCGAACTTCTGACCCGATGAAGTGTTAAATAAGGGCTTGTTGTAAGATGTGGTTTTGATTATTCTCTTACGGCAAGATTGGGAGATTTCTGATCTCCATAACGGAAAACTTTTTGAGGTGTTGGATGCGAAAAGCTTTTTGGGTACTGATTCTAGTTATATTTATGAGACTGGCGGCCGGGGCCGTGCAAATTCCCCCCCTGCAACAGGAAATATTCCTGGCTCGGGACAAGGTTCTCCCCGCTCTGGTTCATATCCAGCCGGTGATCACCGATTACCGCACGGGCAAGATGATTAAGCAATCGGTGGTTGGTTCGGGGGTTATTTTTAATAAGGACGGTTATGTAGTCACCAATTATCATGTGGCCGGCAAAGCGGAACGGATTATTTGCACGCTTAACAGTAAGGAGCAGGTCAGGGCGACGCTGATCGGCGGCGACCCGCTGACTGATATCGCCATAATAAAATTGGATCTCAAGGAATATAAGGGGAATTTGCCGATGGCCGAATTCGGCAACTCTGATTCGCTTCAGGTGGGCCAGTACGTTTTGGCAATGGGGTCTCCCCTGGCGCTTTCCCGTTCGGTATCGTGCGGGGTGGTTTCGACCACCGACCGCAATTTTTCAGGTGATGTGCGGCTTCCCTCCGGCGAGAAAACCGGCATGTATAACAACTGGATCCAGACCGATGCGGCGATCAATCCGGGAAACTCGGGTGGGCCGCTGGTGGACCTTAGCGGGAAGGTAGTCGGCATCAATTCGCGGGCGACGATGTTTGCCAACACCATCGGTTTTGCCATCCCGATCAATATAGTCAAGCATGTGGTAGAGAGCATTTTGTCTCAGGGAAAGGTGGTGCGGAGCTGGATCGGGGTAAACTGCCAGGAACTTCAGAATCTGGAAGGGTGGTTTGGAACGGCGCTCAATGAAGGTGTCCTGATTGCCTCGGTTGACCCGAAATCGCCGGCGGAAGAGGCCGGCCTTCAGTCAGGCGATATTATCCTGAAAGTTGACGGGAAGCCTGTCTCGGCTCGTTTTGCCGAGGAATTACCCGCTTTCTATAAAATGATTGCCGATTATCCGGCCGGAACCAATATCAGGCTCTCGATGCTGCGCGGCAACAAACCGGTCAATATTGAGGTTGCCACCCGCGAGCTGGGAGATGCTCTGGGCGAGGACCTTGACTGTAAGGACTGGAGCTTCACTGTCAAGGGTCTCACCAAGCAAATGGCGGTCGATAATCAGCTTGAGGACACGTTGGGAGTATATGTATCCGGAGTGCAGAGGGTCGGCGCCGCGGGTGAAGGCGGGCTGCATCCGGGCGATGTGATCAAAGGAATCAATGAGAAACCGATTAATACTTTCAGAGAATTCTCTGATCGTTATATTGAGTTGACGACCTCCGGGGCGGAGCGGATATTATTCACGGTCAAGCGTTTCGGCAGCACCAAATTTATCCTGATCCGGGTTGACGGCGCCAGGGCCACGGAATCCGGGAAACAAGGAGTGGAAGAGTGAAAAATATTTCTTTCCTACTGGCTATTCTTCTGACAGCGGGGGTCGTTTACGGCCAGCAGATGAATTATGAGAAGATTTCGAAGGAAGCGGTGGCTTATACAGTCATCATCAATATCAAGATGGAGATTTCGCTGGGGACACAGACGACCGAGGCCCAGAGCCGCAGTATCGGCACGTTAGTGAGTTCCGAGGGACTGGTGTTATTCGACGGCATACCGCTGGACAGCGACAACCCTTTTTCGATGATGGCGGGGATGCAGATCAATACCAAGCCGAAAAGCATCGAAATCACCATGATGGACGGTACAAAATACCCGGCGGAATTTGTCGGGGTGGATA
Source organism: Candidatus Zixiibacteriota bacterium (assembly GCA_026397505.1). NCBI lineage: Bacteria > Pseudomonadati > Candidatus Zixiibacteriota > Candidatus Zixiibacteriota bacterium. The sequence continues at coordinate 44,009 of JAPLUR010000042.1, read as the reverse complement.
AATTCACGAAAATCGGGTTTTGCAAAATAAAAGCGGAGAGGAAGATTAATTTTAGATCGGTTGTTTTCAAGAAACGAGATAATATCCGGGTTGGCGAATGGCTGACATTGTACTCCCTGATGCCGGAGTTTGTCGATCCGCCGTTGGCATCGGATATCGGCATGGTTTCCTCGCTCATAAAGGTACCGGAGAATTTTGTCCTGACGGTCGGGTTCAACGAAAATCAATTGTCCTCGGTTCTATACGATCGTGATGGAAACCCGGTGGGTGTTCTGGGTCAGTTGGATAATGGCGGGATGGGGAGCCTTGATGCGTCACGGATGCCGTCATTTTCACAGTCAGAACAATACTTGCCGCTTCTGGGGCTGATTGGGGCGGACAAACTGGAAAGACTGATTAAGGACCCGCCGACGCCGGGGAAAATCGATCGCGGCTGGCTGGGGGTGTACCTGCAGGCATTGACGCCCGACATCGCCGATTTCTGGGGAATAAAAACGAGCGGCGGAATTATTATTAATGAGGTTGCCAAGGAGTCGCCTGCGGATTCGGCCGGTTTTAAAACCGGAGATATTATCGCTCGCATGAACGATAAAGCAATTAATATCAACAAGGAAGAGAATCTCCCGGTTTTCCAGAGGGAGATTGTCGATATGGGCGCCGGCGCGCATGTCGCCTTTGAGGTGCTTCGACGCAATGACGGCAAGGTGGATACGCTGGATTTGAGGGCGGTGTTGGCCCGCGCCCCGCTCACGCCGTCCGAGGTTTCCAGCTATGAAGACAGCAATTTTTCACTAATAGTGCGCGATATGGCTTTCGCCGATTACAATCTTTACAATCTGGACCGCCGTGAATTCAACGGTGTGGTGGTCAAGGAAGTGGAAGCCGGCGGCTGGGCATCGGTGGGCGAAATAATGCCGGGTGATATTATTCAGGCGATCGGTGGGCAAAAGATATCCTCGGTTACGGATGCCCGGACGATTCTTACGGAGGTTGCCGCCAATAAACCAAAGGAAGTGGTTTTCTTTATCTGGCGGGACAATAAGACGACATTTGTAAATGTGAAGACTGAATGGTAGATTCTATGGGGATACCGAGCTCCGATCGGCAGGATTGCGGAGATAGTACGATATAAAGCGTTGGTTCGTACGCTCCGTGGGCCTTGCGCAGGAACCAGGGCAATCGAAAATTGCGACTGAAATCTGTAAGGGCGGACTGCTTAACGGTCCGCCCTTTTATTTACTTCAAGTAGTTCTCGAGATTTCTGTAGAAATCATTTTCCTGAGGGGTGCTGTGAATCAAATAGCCGACGCCGCAGGAATAAAGAAGTTCAGCGTAAGTCAGAAAAAAAAGATATCTATTCTCGACGGTACTTACCGCCTGAGCGGAACTCCTTTCCTCCTGGGACAGCAGTTCTCTTAAAGAGAGTTTGCCGGCGTTATATTCCCGGCGGGCAGCATCGAGGTTGAGCGAGGAAATGTTGCGGGCGAAATAATCGAGAGGCAGGGTGCTCATCAGGGCGGCCAGTTCATTCTTCTCGGATAAAACCTCGCGCATTTTTTCATAGCGCGCCGCATCTTTTTTATAAAGCACCGCATCCATGCCGATCTGAAGCGCTTTGCCGCTGTGGGTCCGATCTCCCGGGAAAAGGGGGAATTTCAGCAGGCCGCCGAAGATCCAATAGTGATTCTTGTCACTCACCGCCGGAGAAAACTGGCGGCCGTAGGAATATCCCGCCTGCAAGCTCAATTCGGGAAGATATCGCGCTTTGTGGCGCGAAAGGAGATCCCGCTGAATCCCGATATTCAGGTCGGCCATGGCCATGGCGGTGGAATTCCTTACGCCGACATCCAACAGGTACTGCTCGAATTTTTTTTCTTTGGCGCCGGTGGCGATATATTCATCCAGCTTTCGCACCATCGCCGCCATGACTTCGGGGGTAAACTCGCCCCTGTCAAGGAGGAAATCATAATCGCCCGGGCGGTCAACCAGAACATTGAATATGACACGAGCAATACGTTGGTCGCTTTTGGCATTGAAGAGTTCAATTTTGGCTTTTACCAGCCGCTCCTCGATAAGAGGAATTTCACTGGAATCGGCCAGGCCAAGTCTGACGCCGGTGGCCGAATAATCGCGGATATCGCGGAGGCGATCCATGATTTCCTCAAGGCCCGCGACCAAATCCTCCTTTTCCATAACCGACAAGTAGGCCGCGACAACAGATTGCCTGAGATCCATTTCGGCCTGATGCCGATCAACATCTTTGAGAGCCATATTTTTCCTGGCGATTTGAACCGCTTTGAGGGCCGGAAAGGAAAAGAGTTTCTGCTCCACGGTAAGGCCTACCTGAGATTCGCGATTGAAAAGAGACTCAAAATGGGTGACGGCGGTTTCATTATCGGTGGATGCGGCGGACATGGTGAGATCAACCCGGGGATAGAAGCCGACATAGGCATTTTTCGCCTCAGCCACGGCGCGGTCATAGATGAGGCTGTTGGCCTGGAAGCCAGCATTTTCGGCCAGGGCCTGTTCGATCGCGCGGGGAAGAGAATAAGTGGCGACGGTATCAGCCGGTAAGGCCGGTAAAAGCTTAGCATCATTCATTACTTTGCGGGGAAAGGCAACGCCCACTTTGGCAGCGGCATCGAGATTGAGGCAGAGTTCCTCGAATTCATCGAGGCGGGTCGGTAAAGAGGCCGGTTCGGCGCCACGGATGATATTTATGATCTTATAGGCCGAAAAACGAGCCATTGATTTATATGGCCGAAGGCAATTGGCGGCGACGGCATCTTTCTCCACCAGAAGAATCCCCTCGGCGACAAAGGTCGGCACCCGGGCGTTCTGTGTTTCATAAAAGAATTGCTTTATCTGGTCAAGCTCCATTCCCCAGAGGGCGGGAAGATACAGGACATCAATCTGCCGGCTGATTTTTTGGAAGGAGTTGAAAAAAGTGTATTTCCCGACCGGCGTGAACTCTTTCGCGGTATGGACGGTGGCGCCGAACTGCCCGGCAGCGGCATAAACTCGATCCCTTAGTTTTTCGGATTCATCCCCCGAGGGGAAGTAGAGCAGGCCGATTTTGCGGGAGGGAAAAACCTTCTCCAGTGCGGCGATATCGTTCCTAATCTTGTTCGGGCTGTAGTTGACCGTTAAATTGCTCGCTATGGGGCGCCCGAGACTATCGCAGAGCCCCATTATTTCGGGATCAAATTGGCCGATGGCGACAATAGGTTTCTTGAAGCCGGCTTCAAGCAGGTCGCTCACGACCCAGGGGCCGGCTGCAATAACCAGGTCAACATTTTTATTTTTTGCCAGGTCGCCGGCCATCGCCCTTGAGATGTCCCTTTTCCATTCGGCCGTGAGATAGGCATCGGGCAGGAATTGAATATCGATAGAATCGCCCGCCAGCAGGTCGAGATCGTCGCGCAGCACGTTCATCGTTGCCTTTTGTACCAGGTAATTACCGGCTTCAAGATAGGCGATGCGGCAGATTTTTTTTGGTGTTTGGGAATATCCTGTAACTGAAAGAAAAAGAACAGCCAGGGCCATGATATAAGGGCCGATTCTCGACATATTTATTCCTCTGTCAATTTTCCTATTTATACAATGAATTGCCTGTCAAGATAATACAATCCCGCTTCTATTTCAACAGCGATGAGTGGTTTTCCCGCTCGGGGCGGTCATAGCAACTGCTAAATAGCTCTCAAATCAGTCGATTGCTAATAAAAAGCGGGAACAGAACGGTGATGGCCAGAACCAGTCCAGCCAGGACAAAGGCGAGTTTGAACCAGCGTGGGCGCGGCGAGGCGCCGATAATCATGTAGCACGGAAGCAGGATGAGATAGTGCCGATAAATTGACATGGTTGTTCCGGTGGCGGGAGAAAAGAGATAGAGCACCAGAGCCGACACCCAAAGTTCGGTTCTGATTCTATAGGGGATGTAGAGAAGAAAGGTCAGTCCATACCACAGAATTACGGCGTTCTTGGGGCTGAAGATGGGATCTTGCGTAAGGCTCTTAAAAATGATCCAGAAAGGTACGGCCCAGGTACGCTGATATTTGGCCTGGAAATGCAACTGCAGAAAAAAATCATCAAATTTGAAATAGAAATAGCTCCAGAGAAGCAGCGGCCCGAGGATAAAGGGTAAGACATATTTGGCCAAACCCAACCAGTAGCCCGGGGTACGGAGAGAGATTTTTTCGCGATGCTTTGAGACGATGTACCAAAGGAAAGGGATAATCACGAGGAGAGCCCCGCTGGGGTAGGTTAGAGAGATGGCCAGGGCGACGGCAAAGAGGCCGATATCGCGGTTGAGATCCGGCGGGCGATACAGGAGAAAGAGATAGAGAATAAAAAGAAAAATAAAAAGAGCATAAGGAAAACCAGTCAGGAAATAAAAAGAGCCGGGGCCGAAGGCAAGAGCCAGAGTGGAGATTACCGCTTCTTTGAGGCCGAAATTCTTTTCCATGAAGCGAAAGAGTGTCAGGAAGGAAAGGAAAGTGAAAAGAAAAGCCAGGCCGATAAAGGTAATCTGCGAGGAACCGCCGGTCAGCGGGCGGATGAGCTTTGCCACTATCGGCCAGAAGGGATACCAGCCGGCATTGCCGCATATTTTTCCGGCCGGATATTCTACGCCCGGCGTGCAAGGATAGACCTGATACCCGATTTCGGAGATATCGATGTAATGCCGGATATCCCAGACCGGTAGAAAGATATAATTGCTGTTTTTTATATTCGAATAGCCGAGATACAGCCCGACAAAACAGAGAAAAATGGCGGCCGGGATAAGATATTTTTTCATCTTTACTCTCTTAATCTACTGAATAGTCTGAAAGTACAGATATATGTCTGATTTATGCAAATGGTTTTTAGGAAAGGCGCCGCCGCCGGTTTGAAGGATTTGGAGGCAGGCTCGGTTTAAGAGGTTTTGTGCCGCGGATGAATGATAAAAGAATCGACCAGAAACAACAGCAGGAGAATCAGACCGGTGTATATCAGCAGGTTCATACTTCCATTCAAAACGGCGGGCAGTCTGGTCAGAGGGGCAAAAATCTCGACCAGCCACTTTCCCAGAGACTTCAGATCGACAAAATATGATGTCAGCACCAAAGAGGCCGCTCCGCCCAGGATGGGGAGCAAGTAACCCGGCAGATTGTGTGCCGGCGCTCTTTTCTGCCCTATCGGCAGAAGCGCGGCGGTGGAAGCGGCAAAATCGGGAGGGAGATCGGGCTCGGGCAGGTGTCTTAACTCGCCGTACAGGAGCCGGTAAGTATCGAGTTTCCTGCGGCATTGGTCACAGGTTCTGAGATGAACAATCAGTTCCATATCCTGTTTGGCGGTATTTCTATCAAGATATTCCTGAAGCCGGTCATCGGTGAGATGTCTCAACGGCATAAATCCTCCTGAGTATATTTGGCCAGAAGTCTTTCTTTAAGGATCTTTCTGGCGCGGAATAAATAGCTTTTGACTGTTCCCTCGGGCATTTTCATGATCAAACCAATTTCACTGTAGGTCATTTCATCAAGATGGTATAAAGTCAGGACGGTTCGGTAGTGCGGTGGAATTTTCTCAATCTCGCGATGCAGATTGAAGGAAAGGTCGAATTGTTCCATCCGGTCATCGGGGGGCGTTTCGAGGGTGCCAAGATCATCGGCCTCTCCCTCATCATTATGAAGAATATCAAGCGGCTGGTGTTTCTTTTTCTGCAGGTAATTCACGCAGGTATTGTAGGCGACAGCCCCAATCCACGTGGAAAGCCGCGATTGAGATCGAAATTCAGAGAGGTTCTGATACACTTTAAGAAAGACCTCCTGACAGATATCTTCCCGGTCATCTTTGCAGTCGACCATTCGGAAGACAATATGCCCCACCAAGCGCTGGTATTGCTCGACAAACAGTCGGAAAGCCTCCCGGTCGCCGGAAATGATCCTGTCTATCAGATGGCGGGACTCTATCATCTAATTAATCCTATCTGATTTGACCGCCGGAGGCAGCGGAATGTTGCAGGAATTTCTGGTTTACTGCAACATTGTCAGGGCAGAAATGGTCTAATGAGACAAAAACCAAAAGAAAGGAGTTTGTGATGGAACATTTTTGGGAGATTTTCCCGATAATCGCGGTTTTCGGCGCGGCGGGGTATATTGTCAAAATATCTCTGGATTATAAGATCAAGAAGGAATTGATCGAAAAAGGGAAGCTTGACGACAGTGTCAAACATCTCTATTCGGATCTTCCCGGCCTGGGTGTGCCCACCTCGCTGAAATGGGGAATGGTTCTGGTGGCTCTGGGTCTGGGCGCACTGATTGGACTATCCGCGCCCGAGGAGACGCAGGCTGAACTCACGATCTCAGCAATGCTTATCTTAAGCGGTCTGGCGCTGGTTATCTACTATTTTATTGCCGCCCGGATGATGAAGAAGGGTAAAGATGAAAATCTCATGCAATAGTCGGGGATAAATTTCCGATTGAATTCAAGCCGAGATTTGGCTACTTTCCGACAATCAAGGAGGAGTGAAATGAAAAAGAATTGGATTCTTGTCTTTATTTTGGCCCTGATTGTCGGTAGCCAAATACCATTAATGGCGGCAGCGAGAGTTACCGATTTAACCGGTCTCTGGAATGGCGCTATCAATCTTCCAGGGATGGAATTGGGGATTACTGTTGATTTCTCGCGGGACAGTTCCGGAGGCCTGAAAGGAGCGATCGATATACCGCTTCAGGGGGCCAAAGGGCTGCCTTTGAAGAATATCACGGTTGAGGGGGACAATGTCACATTTGAAATCGTGAATGTACCGGGGGCGCCGACTTTTAAAGGGGTAGTCGAACCGGATGGGGATAGTATCACCGGGAATTTTACCCAGAGCGGGCAGACATATTCATTCAGTCTCAGCAGAAAAGGAAAGACTGAAATTGAGCAGCAGGCCAAATCGCTCAATGAGAAACTGATCGCCCTCCGTGCTTTTATCGATTCCACGATGAAAATCTGGAAAGTCCCCGGGCTGGCGATGGCGATAGTCAAGGACGGCATGGTTCTTTTCAGCGAAGGATACGGAAAGCGTAATGTCAAAGACAGTCTGCCGGTGACGCCAATTACAGTTTTTGCCATCGGCTCGGCCACCAAAGCTTTCACGACGATGGTGATCGGGATTCTGGCCGACAGCGGCAAGGTCGACTGGGATAAAACGGTCCGAACTTATATTCCCAATTTCAAATTGAAAGATCAATTTGCATCCGAGCGGATGACGCTGCGCGACCTGGTGACGCACCGCTCCGGGCTGCCGCGTCACGACATGGTATGGTACGGCAATAATTCCATCTCCCGAAAAGAGCTGGTTGAGCGCCTGCAGTATCTGGAACCGAATAAAGATTTCCGCACCGATTTCCAGTATCAGAATCTGATGTTTGCCACGGCCGGTTATGCGGTGGAACAGGCGACCGGGAAAAGCTGGGAGGAAAATATTCGCACGCTGATTTTTGCACCGCTGGGGATGACCGGAAGCAATTGCTCGGTGGCCGAATCGCAGCAGGCGGCGGATTTCGCACGGCCGTACCGGGAAGAAGATTCATTGGTGAAGGAGATACCGTTCAGAAATCTTGATTTGATCGGGCCGGCCGGTTCGATCAATTCCAATCTGGCGGATATGACCAAATGGGTTAAGTTTCATCTGAATAAGGGGAAAGTCGGGGATATTCAGTTGATTTCTCCGGCCGGCTTTGCCCAGATGCAGCTTCCATATATGACAATTGCCGCGCCTCTCCAGTACACGGAGCTTTCGCATTCCGCTTACGGATTGGGGTGGATGATTGATGACTATCGCGGGCACAACCGGGTGCACCATGGGGGGAATATCGACGGTTTTTCCTCGCTCGTTTCGCTTTATCCGCAGGACAACCTGGGGATTGTTGTCCTGACCAATATGGATGGAACCCCGGAGGTAAGCATTGCGGCCGACCATGCCGCCGATCTGATGCTGGGAATGGAGCCGGTGGACTGGAATTCCCGCTTAAGGATGCAGTACATTCAGATTAAAGAGGCTCAGAAGAAAAGTGATATCGCGCAGGAACGGAAACCGGGGACAAAACCCTCGCATAAGATGGAGGATTACGCCGGGGAGTACGAAAATTCGGGGTACGGGTTGCTTGAAGTCAGCTATGACGGCAAGAATCTCTCCGCCGTTTTCAACGGCATAACGGCCTTGCTGGAACACTGGCACTATGACATTTTTCGCGCCAACGTTAAGGAAGTTGAAAACGCCAATTTATTGTTCAATTTCCAGACCAATACCAAGGGGGATATTGACCGGCTTCTGGTTCCGCTGGAGCCGACGGTAAGCGAAATTGCCTTTGTGCGGAAAGCCTCGCCGGAGATGAAAAACCCGAAATTTCTGGCCAAGTTTGTAGGAGAATATGAAATCATGGGTCAGATATCCCGATTTGATTTGAAGAGAGATAGTGCTCTGGTGCTGACCGTTACCGGGCAGCCGCCTTATGACCTGACCCCTTACAAGGGGAATGAATTTAATTTAAAGGGATTATCCGGTTTCAGTGTCGAGTTTATTCTGGACAAAGAGGGCAAAGCAATTTCGGCGGTTTTCAAGCAGCCGAATGGGATTTTTACGGCGACGAGAAAGAAATAGATTTGAGCATAAATTAAGAAGGGCACGCCATCGGGCGTGCCCTTTTTTATTTGCAAAGCGGTCGGCAATTATGGTCCGATTTCGCCGGCTGTACCAGCCACGCCGCTGTCTGCTTGTGTTCCATCAACCCCCTGTTTTCCACCAACGCCGGCAGAACCGGGCAGACCGACATTATAAGTTGTGCGAACCAAGGCAGGGACGCTATTCAGAACGTTAAATACACAATAACTTATACCGCCTGCTCCACCCTGTCCGCCGCCCCCATGGCCGCCGATTCCGGCTCTGCCGCCATTGCCACCGGTCGCGCCACTATTATAGCCACCGGCACCTCCTGTGCCGCCTGCGCCCCCCTTACCGCCATCGCCACCGTTACCGCCATTTCCAGCAGTTCCGCCCTTAAATATGCAATCCTCAAAGATTGGAGATGATTTGCAGAGATAAACTGCGAATGAACCACCGCCACCTTTCCCGCCGAACCCGAGCTTGCCGCCATATCCACCGCCGCCGCCGCCGCCGCCACCGGAAGACCAAAACAGGAAGTACCCACCACCGCCACCGCCGCCGCCTGAACCACAGATTCCGTCATTACCGGAGGCGCCGTTACCGGCTACCCAATTACCGGCTATAAGACTGCCAATAGCGCCACCCGCTCCATTATTACCATATGGGCCATTCCCGCCGTTTCCACCTGAATTATTATAAGATCCGCCAGAGCCTCCTTGGGGCCCCGCGCCATTACTGCCACTTCCTGTGCCAAGTCCACCATTGCCTCCCAAATAGCAGCCCGGTCCGCCTCTACCGCTAGCCAATCCAGTGCCTTGAGTACCTATGGAACCAAGACCTCCATTCAGGCCGCTTGACCCGGCATTTCCTTCACTTCCGTTGCCGGCTTCGATCCAGCAGGAGTCAAAAACCAGACTATTGGTGCAGGAATCGGCACGCAGGGCGATTGAATTTGCGGACGGATCCAACGGATAACCGGCAATGATTTTCAGGGCCGAGATGGTCGTGGGTGAACTGATCAGAGATGCCCGGGCGGCGGTTGTTTTCAGTTCAATAGTTGAATAGGCACCGGCTTTTTTTGCCCAACTGACGGGATCATATCCTCCCCGAACAGTGATTCCATCCAAAAAAGTGACATCCTCCTGATAAGTGCCTTCAGCAACATAAACGGACGGATAAGGGGTTCCGGCGCCAAGGGCGGCGATAATGCCGAGATTGACTGAAGGGAGAGGGTCTTTTGCGGTGCCGGCAGCAGCTATGCCACGCGAGGAATTGGAGACATAGACTGCCGTTAGCGGAGAAAATCTCCCGATCGCAAAAAAGGATAAGTGATCGGTAACGATTGTTACTATTCCGCTATTATAGGTTACCCCGGACAGAGTATCCCAGAGTGTGTCGGTCGCATTCTCGAGATAAAACAAAGTGTGAACGGCCGCATCGTTTGCATAATTGATGCGAATGGCTATTGAATCCTGGAAACTGTAATCGTGCGGCTCAATGATATAACCGGGTTCCGGGAAAGAATAATTTGAAGGTGGATTTGCCGGCTTCAGGATCTGGGTGATCTTGACCGTGAGGACGGAGTCCAGGGCTCCCGGCGCGACAACTATAGTCGCCCCTCCGCAGGTAAATTCGCCTCCGGAAGCATCAAAGTCCTTACTGCAAATCACGGTTGTCGGTTCGACCGGGGACTTTGTACTGCAGGAGAGCATTACCAGGGACAACAGGAACATTGCCACGACGCCATAAAAGCAAAATTGGTCTACTTTGCGCATAATGATTTAACCTCCCAATCGGGAATGTAATGCAAATTTGATTTATTATTTGAATCTATATATTAGTACCAGACCTTTACTGTTTGCGGCCAGATTTAAGCCGTTATTATAAATATCAGCCGAAGGAGCCTCCTGGTTTTTACCTTTGTCACGGAAATATTTGAACCAGAAATATCCTGATACCACGGCGGAGCCGATAGTTACGCCGGCGGCGATTTTTTTCGTGTTATTGGCGCTCTTATAGGAGTCATAGAGAGTGCTTGTGGCGCCTCCATTGACGTAGTCATCCCATTTGTCGGAGGCCTTACCGGCGCTTAGGATGTAGAAGACGGCAGAAGCGGCGGTGATTCCAGTGGTGATCAGAGGCACGGTAGCAGACGGTCCCGCCGGCTTTGATTCCTTGATTACGGGGGGTTTCTCGGCCGGTTTAGTTTCGGGGGTTTCGGTGACCGGAATAGCAGGCTCTTGATCCAGCTGCTGCCGGGCTTCATTCATGAGATCCTCGAAATCAGTCGATTTGATATCCAGTTCTCCGCGCCAGTTTCGATAAGTACGGAACGCTTCCTTGAACTGGTCAATGACTCTGGTTTTCATATCAGAGTCATTCTTGAGGCGGGCGTAGTAGACGGCGGCCAGAAGAACGTGAGCATTGGCCTTATCCTGATAGCTGAGCGTGGTATCTCTCAAGAGAAGTCCCAGTTCCTCTTCGGCACATTCATAGTTCAGGGTTTTGAAATTAATACGAGCGTTGGTGATGTTGGGGTTCTTGCGGTCGAATTTGCACTCTGCCGACCGGGCCGGAACCGGATAGCAGAAAACAAATGCGGCCAAAAGGACTAATCCCCATAAATGGAGAAAATTACCTTTTTTAAAAGGGTGGCTACCTTCATAGTTCATTTTATCCATATAATCCCTACTGCATAAAAATTTGGCGTCGTGCAGTTAATTTATAAAACATATTTTCTCTTGTCAAGGGAAATTTAGCTTCAATTCCGCCCATGCCGATGCCCTCCAGGGTCTTAACGGCCACGGAATAGGCCGAATCTCGGAGCCACGGAATAAAGAGAGATAACACCAATTTGCTCTCCCTCTCTCCAAGAAACGGGTCAGACTAATTTATGAGGTCAGGCGCCCGATCTTGATTAATCGGGGCGCCGGAGCCTTTATAATTTCCCCAAATAGGTCACATTGAAATAGAACGTTTGCATTTCCCATTTACTTCTGACATCGTCGGAAAGGTCAACAGTCGGCAGATTCATGATATCAGAAGTAACGGAAGAGTACCGGGCTCCAATTGATATTTCCAGATTTTGTAAGGGACGATAAGCCAACAAGAGCTGCGGCTGGAGTGATATTTTCTGCTTTACAAGCCGTTGATAATCGGATATGCTGGTGTCAAAGGGGAAAATAAAGGCATAATGATATTTATAGTCGCCGGCGGTCTGACGGGGATAATATGATAATTCTCCCCTTATCAGGAATTGCCGATTCACCGCTATAGTTCCGCCAACTGATAAATAGTAGTTTCTGCTATCTTGATCATAATTACCATAAAATGGGTTTTCCGCGCTGGAATTCCCCAGACCGCGATCATAATATCCCCTTAGAGAAATGGAATACTCGCCGCCTTCCAGCATCGGCATGGAAAAGCCATTGGGGGTGTAATAATGTGACAATTCCTGCGCCGATGTCGGGCCGCAGAAAGAAATAACAAAGAAGACAGAAATAACGCTGATTAAGATACGCATAGTTGCCTCCGCAAAAGGTTAAAAGTCTTCAAAATCTGACATTGCCAAAAAGTCCACCGCTTCGAATTTTACGGCTGCAAACAATCAGCTATTGGTGGGCCAGCGGTCATGGTTTATTAATGGCCGGTTTGGTGTCATACCACCTGAAATATTCGGTTACGCCTTTACGACCGGAAACGACCAATTTATTCTTCCTGCCATCGGAGAGGTCAAACTCGGTCGTCTTGACGCCCAGCGAATCGATATAAATGGTGCGCTGCCAGTCATCATCATGAAGGTGCGTATTCTGCTGATTTTCGAGGATGGTGTGCACCAGCGCCCAGCCGTAGGAAAAGAAATCATCGATCTTTTCGCGTGGCGGTTCGGCCTGGTCGCGATACATGGCGATTTCTTTGGCGGAATCAAGTCTGAATCCGAGTGTCTCTTTATTATAGATATATTTGCTGATCGGCAGGCCGGCTTTTTTAAGGCCATTATTATGGTTCTTGTAGTAAGCCGGTTCACGACTATTTTTGGCTTTGAATAGATATTTTTCCCGGTCGAACAATTTTACCGGATAGTTGGCCAGGACGCCGCCATCGACGTAAACATCACCCCGCGCACTCCGTTTGGCGGCGAAGAAAAGAGGTATCGACATCGAAATCCGAACGGCATCGGCAAGGCAGACTCGGGGCGTATGCTCGAATGAGAAAACCTCGCTGAAATGGGTGGAAAGATTGGTTCCCATGAGATAGATATCTTTGAATTTCCTTTCTTTCTTCTTGCTGTTGATATCGCCGAAAGTCGATTCGCTGTTGCCGGTCCTGGCTTTAATAATTGAGCCGATCCAGTTCCGGAAAAAATCTCCCTTGTACCAGCCAAAATCATTAAGCAGCCGTTTGGCGTCAATAAATATACCCCAGGAGTCATCAAGGAAATTGTTGAAATTAAGCGCCCAGAGGATTTTTCGGATTTCCTCCGGGGAATAATTCAGCCCGACCAGAACGGCCATGATGGCTCCGGCAGAGGCTCCTCCTACCCGCTCGATGGCGCCCAGGATTTCCCTTTTTTGCAGTTCCTCGAGCGCCCCGGCGTAAGCGATTCCCTTTACACCGCCGCCTTCAAAGACCAGATTTTTGAAATGATAGGCCACTATTTCCTCCTATGGTCAAACTTGCAATTTTTTCAGATTTCCTCGGTCAGTTCGACAAACCGCTTGTATGGTATAGCGGTCCAGCTCTGGGCCTCGAAGGCGCCGTTGGCCAGACTGATCATTGATACTTTGGCGGCGGTTTCCTCATCGGGGGCCTCATAGATATCCATGAAATCGAATCCGCCCAGAAGCGCATAATGCGCCACGAATTTAACCTCGGGGCATTTATTCCTCACCTGATCCAGCCAGGCTCGTCCCAATTTCGCCCGATCCTTAATCTGTCTTCCCACTTCGGGTGAAAGTTTGGTCATCAGCACGAAGGTTTTCATAACCGACCTCCTTTATTTGTTCCAGAAAGTAGAATCCCTTACGGCACTATTGTCATTGACGCGCTATGTTGGAAACTCTGTGGATAATATAATGAGGCACTTTCAGAAGAGCAAATTTAAACGATTATCCGGGGGAATTGAACTTATGGAAGAAATCAGGAGCGAGCTTCTCTATGGCCCCAGAAGAGTTTGAGTCCCTCAAACCAGAGGATACTGATGATACCGCAGGCGAGACAGATGAAGATATCGCCGACATGAATCGGTGACAACTGGAAAAGGCGGCGAAGGAAGGGGACATACAGAACCAGACCAAGAAAGACAAAGGCGCCGCCGAGAACCCACCAGAGGGCGGCATTGCGGGAGCGCAGGATGGTCCAGATATTTCTGGTCCAGGAGCGATTGGTCAGAATCAACCCAATATTGGCAAAAATGAGGGTGGTAAAGGTGAGTGCTCGGGCCTCTTCGGCACTTCCGCCTCTTTGCCGGACCATGACGAAGACAGCCAGTATGATGGCCAGTACCCAAAGCCCCTGCAAGACACTGAGAATGATGGTGCGTTTACCAAAAAGCGGTTCCTTCGGATTTCGGGGCGGTCGTTTCATGACATTTGCCTCCTCCGCCTCGGCCTCAAAAACAACGGAGCAAGCCGGATCGATAATCAGTTCCAGAAATACGATATGCACCGGAAGGAGAACGAGAGGCCATTGCATAATAACCGGAATGAGCGACATGCCTGCAATCGGCACATGGATGGCGAATATATAGGCCATCGCTTTCTTGATATTGTCGAAGATGCGGCGGCCCAATCTGACCGCCCGAACAATGGAAGAGAAATCATCATCAAGAAGCACGAGCGAGGAAGATTCGCGGGCCACATCGGTGCCGCGCCCGCCCATGGCCACGCCGATGTGTGCTGATTTCAAAGCGGGAGCATCGTTCACACCATCGCCGGTCATGGCGACGATCTCGCGGTTGGTTTTAAGAGCCTCGACCAGGCGAAGTTTTTGCTCGGGAATCACCCGGGCGAAAATATTTACATCTTTGATGCGAGATCGGAGTTCCTCATCCGAAATCCGGTTGAGTTCCGATCCGGTGATAAATTTGTCGGTCGGTATCAGGCCGATCCGGCGGGCGATACTTTGAGCCGTGCCGGGGTAATCGCCGGTGATCATGACGACGCGGATGCCCGCGGCATAACACTCCTGAATGGCCCCGGGCACGGTGGGTCGGACCGGGTCGGCCAAGCCGATTAATCCAAGAAACTTGAAGACAAAATCATGCTGCTCCAGAGGCAGCTCGGTATGTTTAAAAGCGGCGCGGGCGACACCGAGGACGCGGAGACCCTCATCGGCCATGAGGCTGACATTCCGGTTGAGATTTTCCATATCCTGGGGGCCGAGATGGCAGAGATCGGCAATTGCCTCCGGGGCCCCTTTGGCGGCAATGATATAGTCTTCTCCTGAGGGGGACTTCCAGACATGCGACAGCGCCAGGAGTTCCCTTGAAAGCGGGTATTCCTGTACCAGCTCCCAATCACCGTGCAGATGTTCGGTTTGGGCCAGATGCATATCGCCGAGATGCTTGAAGGCTTTTTCCATTGGATCGAAGGGGTCTCTTTTACTGGCCAGAATGCCAAATTCAACAATTTCATGAAAAGCTTCGGGGAGGGTTTCCTGCGAAAGAGAATCCGTATCGTATGATTTCCCATTGGCGGATATTTTTGTGATGGTCATCCGGTTTTGAGTAAGGGTACCGGTTTTATCGACACAGAGAACAGTGGCCGAACCCAGAGTTTCGACCGCAGGAACGCGGCGGGTGAGCACCTGTTTTTGTGAAAGGCGCCAGGCGCCGAGAGCCAGGAAAATGGTCAGCACCACGGGGAATTCCTCGGGAAGGGTGGCCATCGCGAGCGTAATACCCGCCAGCAGTCCATGCAGCCAGTCACTTCTGGTCAAGCCATAGACGATTACGACCAGGGCGCAGAGAGAAACTCCGAGAATCGCCAGATTGCGCACGAGGCGGCCGGTCTCTTTCTGCAGAAGGGTTTCCTCCTCTACAACCGACTGGAGCGCCTTGCCTATTTTCCCGATTTCGGTCCTGATTCCGGTGGCATAGGCACGGGCGATTCCCTGCCCCTGCACAATCATAGTCCCGGAATATATAAACGGCAGATCATCGCCTCCCGGCTGGACGGCTTCCTGCTTCCCGTCCCAGATCATTTTCCTGACCGACACCGATTCGCCGGTCAAAAGAGATTCATCGGCGGAGAGGTTGATGCAGGATAGAACCGCGGCATCAGCCGGCACCCGATCCCCCTCTCTGATAACCAGAATGTCACCCCTGACGACTTCCCTTCCGGCGATACGTTTCTGCCTGCCGTCACGAATTACCAGCGCCCGCGGGCTGGAAAGGTCGCGGAGCGCTTCGAGGGCGCGTTCGGTTTTCCTTTCCTGGTACAGAGTGATGCCCATCACGACCAGGACAAACCCCAGAAGCATGATCGCTTCCTGAAAATCACCCAAAAACAGATATAGGGTGCCGCAGGCAACCAGAAGGAGGAACATCGGTTCCTTGACCACATCCAGGGCGATGGTCAGGACACTTCGCTTCTTGGTCGAAGGGAGTTCATTATATCCCTCCTCCTGAAGTCTTTTTTGGGCTTCCTCCTCGGAAAGGCCGGCGACAGTGTTTGAATCAAGCTGGCCAAAAAGGGTATTTTTTCCGGTCATACCGACTGCGATTCTCTCATTTTCGAGAAGATTTATGGTTCAACGAAATAGCCAAGCCGCGATTTTAATACAGCGCCAAATATCATCATCAGTTCATCTATCTCACTATCAAATCAGAATAATTAGTCCAGTATAACTAATTCTGTCGCTTTATTCAAGAGGCACTTCAGCGCGCTTCAAAGTCAATTGAGCAAATTCCTTTTAAATGATTATTATTGCGCAAGATAACAAAAGGCGCCATACCCCAGATTGTACATCGTCGTGATGGGGCCGGTCACACCTGATTTATACAGAGGGTCACTGTTTTTCATCCGGGTAGATCGGATTCGGGTGTTTTTTTAAAAAGAGCGCAAGGAGTTCCGTTATCCTCGCACTTATGATCACAAGGTTCGACATGAATGACGACATGGGCCCGGGGGATTTTCTTCTTCATTTCCTCTTCCAGATGGTCGCAGACTTTATGAGCGTCACCCACATTTATGTCGCGGCATTGCACCAGATGCAGGTCGATTTCGCGCTGATTCCCCGCTTTGCGGGAGCGGAGATCGTGAAAGCCGACAAAAATGGGGCGGTGCTCATCAAGAACCTGCTCAACTTCTTCCAGTTCGATATCGGAGAGTCTCTCATCCATCAGGTCCCGGAAAGAACGGCGCATAATGCCAAAAGCGGCATGGCCGATCACGATTGCCACGCCCAGAGCGATAAGAGGGTCGAGCAGATGAAAGCCGGTCAGTTTCAGAAGAAGGAGCCCGGCAAAAACGCCCAGCGATGTAAAAACATCGGTGGACAAATGCAGGGCATCAGCCTCGAGAGCCAGCGAATCGGCTTTTTTGGCGACTTTAAATAATTGTCTGGAGACAATGATGTTCATCAGAGCCGAGATCCCCATTATGACCAGCCCCATATCGACTCTTTCTACTTCCGCCCCTTGAATAATTTTGAGAATCGCTTTATAGACAATGATAGCAATGGCGACAAAGATTAGAAGGCCTTCGAAGGCGCCCGACAGTCCCTCTGCTTTGCCGTGACCGAAGGGATGTTTTTTATCGGGCGGCTTGCATGATTCCCGCACGGCAATAAAAGCCACGATTGCCGCTATTAAATCAATGGCGGAATGAACCGCCTCGCTGATGACGCTGACGGAGTTTATCAAGATGCCGACGATAAATTTGCCGGCGACGAGAATGGTGTTCGACACGATAGACAGGCCGGCGGCGAATTTTTTCTTCTGGTCTATATTCATAAACAGTCTATCCAGAATCCAAGGTACGTTCCAAAATACGACATTTCGCTAACAAGCGCCAAGAAAAAATCGAGCTACCTGGGCTTCCGGCAGCAAACCGCCCCCACACAAGTCGATGTAAAACAAGACAATAGACAGCCGATTTGGAATAACAGAAACAGAGCGAGGTTACATTTCGATAATTCCAGCCGATAAGTAATTATGAGAATAAATGTCTGGTATTAATTGCTTAGTGGACACAGATTTTGTAACTCATATTGAGGGCTTTGAATTGCATGATGATTTACTGCGTGATGCCAGCAAATCAGGACAATATTTGCCCCGTATGATGCAATCCATTTACCATCTATTTTTCATTCTGCAAATATGCCCTTTATTATGTCAGGTTTTCCTTGACATGAAGGTCCACTTCTTATAGATTCGAGTCCATAGAAAGGATTGTGCAGTTGAGCCAGGCTTGTGATTGTCATATATACCCTTCCCGCTGGACTTATATCACATCCTATGCGGAGGGATTTTTTATTATCATTTTCCTTGTGAATTATTTCACATATATGGCTAAAAAATACTATTTTGATTGCTGCCCGGAAGGTGAACAATATGAGGCTGAACTCGATCCCGGGTTTGCAGCTGAGATAGCTTCGATACCCGGAGGAGAGACACTTTTCAACTGTATCCAATGCGGAACTTGTAGCGGCATGTGCCCTTTGAGTCCCGAGATGGATTTCACTCCCCGAAGGATTATTGCCATGATTCGGGGAGGATTCCGAAGTGAAGTGCTAAACAGTTATACGAGCTGGTTATGCGCTTCCTGTTATTCCTGCGCCGTGGAATGTCCGAAGAAGATCAAGATTACCGACATCATGTATGCCACCAAGCGGCTGGCGATTCGGGAGGGGGTTGCTCCCAAGCGGTTCCCGGTTTCAGTTCTGGCCCGCGAGTTTTTCAATTCAGTCGAAAGTAAAGGACGGAGCAGTGAGGGTCGCCTTATTATGAGGCTTTATTTGAAAACAAATCCATTCAGCGCTCTGAAGCTGGCCGGTATGGGTCTAAGGCTGTGGTCGCAGGGGAGAATCGGTTTGGGCGCCGAATCGATTGAGAAAAAGAGCGAACTTCAAACGATACTTCGGACCCTCGATAAAGTCGAGGATGAAGAAAGCAAGGCCAGAAAAAGAATCCCGGTAAAGGAGGGGTTATGAATTATCTCTATTACCCCGGCTGTTCCCTGAAAGGGACCGGCAGGGCATATGAGGAATCAATCCTCTCTGTCTTTAAAAACCTGGGTGTCGGTCTTACTGAACTTGAAGACTGGAACTGCTGCGGCGCCACGGCCTATATGGCCATCAGCGAATTGAAAGCATTCGGGCTTTCGGCGCGGAATCTGGCTCTGGCGGAAAAGCAGGCAGCCAAAATCGGCAGCACCGACATGGTAGTCCCCTGCGCCGCCTGTTTCCTGGGGCTTAACAAGGCTCAGCGTTATCTCAAAGATTATCCGAAAGTCAGTCATCAAATTAATGATGCTCTTAAGTCGGCGAATTTGAGCTATAGCGGGACGATCCGAGCCAGACATCCACTTGATGTGTTGGTCAATGATATCGGTCTGGAAAAGATCTCGCAGCAGGTGAGAAATCCGCTTAAAGGTCTCAAAGTTGCCTGCTACTACGGCTGCCAGATAGTACGCCCCTATGCCGATTTTGACGATCAGCACAATCCCATTATCATGGATCGTCTGATACAGGCATTGGGGGCCACCACTATTGAATGGCCGCTTAAGACCCGCTGTTGCGGAGGGTCACTTACCGGTACGGTGCAGGATGTCGGGATGCGATTGAGTTACCTGCTTCTGAAAGAGGCAAAGAAGCGCGGCGCCGATGTGGTTGTCACCGCCTGCCCTCTCTGCCAGTTCAATCTTGAATGCTACCAGAGCCCGATGAGCAGTGAATACAAGGAAAACATAAATCTGCCGGTGGCCTATTTCACGCAATTAATGGGCCGGGCGATGAACATCGCCGACAAGAAGCTCGGCATGCAACGGCTGTTTGTGCCGCCAAAAGCGAAAGTGACGATGGCGGAAGGAGGCGCTCATGTCAGCAAGTGACAGCAAACAGAATGGCGCTCCTAAGATCGGCGTTTATGTCTGTCATTGCGGTATCAATATCGCCGGCAAGATTGATGTGGCGGGGGCGGTGGAGTTTGCCAAAACGCTTCCCAATGTTACGGTCGCCCGGGAGTACAAATTCATTTGTTCCGATCCCGGCCAGGAGCTTATTCAGCAGGATATCCGCGACGGCAAGATTAATCGGGTCGTGGTGGCCTCGTGCTCTCCCCTGATGCATGAAAATACTTTCCGCAAGGCGACCAAGGCCGGCGGCGAGAATCCATATTTCTTCCAGATGGCCAATATCCGCGAGCATGTCAGTTGGGTTACAACCGACAAGGCGATGGCCACCATTAAGGCCAAGGCGCTGATTGCGGGCGCCGTGCATCGGGTGGCCCATCATAAGTCACTCGAGAGAACCAGGGTCCCGGTAAATCCGGATGTTCTGGTGGTAGGAGGCGGTATCGCCGGAATTCATGCCGCTCTGACGCTGGCTGATTCCGGTAAGAAAGTTTATCTGGTGGAGCGGGAACCTACGATCGGCGGGCATATGGCCCAGTTCGATAAGACTTTCCCGACGCTTGACTGCGCCGCCTGCATTCTCACGCCGAAGATGTCGGCGGTCAGGTCGCACCCCAATATCATTCTCTGGAGCTATTCCGAAGTCAGCCAGGTGGAGGGATATGTGGGGAATTTCAAGGTGAAAGTCAGGCGGAAACCGCGTTATGTCGATGAGACTCTCTGCGTGGGATGTTATGAATGTATCGACAAGTGTATCTTCAAGAAGCCGAAATTCCCGGATGAGTTCAACCAGGGATTGAATCTTCGGAAGCCGGTTTACATTCCATTTCCGCAGGCGACGCCGCTGGTGGCCCTGATCGACCCGGAGACCTGCGCCGAATTCCGCGGCGGGAAGTGCAAGAAGACCTGCGCTGAAGCCTGCGAGAGAAATGCAATTGATTTCAATCAAAAAGAGGAGATCAAGGAAATCGAGGTCGGCGCCATTATCCTGGCGACCGGCTACAAGACTTTCGATGCCAAACGGATTCCGCGATATGGCTATGGGAAATATCCCAATGTCTATACGGCTATGGAAGTGGAACGGCTGGTCAATGCTTCGGGGCCGACGGGCGGCGAGGTGCTGCTTCGTGACGGCAAGAAACCAAAATCGGTCGCTGTCGTCCACTGTGTCGGAAGCCGTGATGAAAACACCAACCGCTATTGCTCGCGTGTCTGCTGCATGGCTTCGCTGAAGCTGGCGCATCTCATCCATGAACGGACCGAGGCTGAAGTTTACAATTTCTACATCGATATGCGGGCCGCCGGCAAGGGATATGAGGAGTTCTATGATCGCCTGCTTGCGGAAGGTGTCCATTTTATCCGCGGAAGGGTGGCCGAGATTTCCGACTGGGCCACGACACCTGAAGAAGAAGGGAAACTGATCATCCGGGCCGAAGATACACTGATTGGCGTGGTACGGCGAATTCCGGTCGATATGGTGGTTTTAGCCACGGGGCTGGAGGCTCAGGCCGATGCCGAAGATGTGCGCCGCGTGTTCAATATCAGCTGCGGCGCCGAAGGGTGGTTCCTGGAAAGACATCCCAAACTGGCGCCGGTATCAACTTTCACCGATGGCGTTTCGCTGGCGGGAGCCTGTCAGGGCCCCAAAGATATCCCTGATACGGTTGCCCAGGCCGGCGCCGCAGCGGCGGAAGCGCTGGCGCTGATTGATAAGGGTTTTGTCGAACTGGAGCCGAACACCGCCTATATCCAGGATGAGTTCTGCTCCGGCTGCAAGACCTGTATCGGGCTTTGCCCTTATAGTGCAATCAGCTTTGTTGCCGACAAGAATATCGCCTCGGTTAACGGCGCTCTCTGCAAGGGGTGCGGGACCTGCGTGGCGGCCTGCCCATCGGGCGCTCTCCAGCAGAATCTCTTCACCGATGAACAGATATATGATGAAATCAAGGGAGTAATCAGTTATGTCTGATAAATTGAATACCAATAAGCCGTGGGAGCCCCGGATAATTGCCTTTTTCTGCAACTGGTGCACTTACACGGCCGCCGACCTGGCCGGAACGGCACGAATGGTTTATGCCCCCAATGCCCGGGTAATACGGATCATGTGTTCGGGAAGACTGGATCCGCAGTTCATCCTGACGGCCCTTCGTGAGGGCGCCGATGGCGTTCTTATCGGCGGCTGTCATCCGGGCGACTGCCACTATCAGGAGGGGAATTACAAGGCCCTGCGTCGTTTCACTCTGTTGAAACGGCTTTTGGACGAAATGGGTATCGAGCCGGAGCGAGTCCGCATGGAGTGGATCGCCGCCTCCGAGGGAGATCGGGTTCAGAAAGTGATGAATGAGATGACGGAGCATATCCGGAAACTGGGCCCGCTTCACCTTGAGCCGAAAGCAGCCGCCATGGCGGCCCATGGCGCCGGGGCGGCCCGGCAAGGAGCGCCGGTATGAGCAAACCTAAAGTCGGGTTTTACTGGTGCGCCGCCTGCGGCGGATGCGAAGAAGCCATAGTCGATCTCAATGAGGATATTCTGAAAGTGGTTGATGCGGTGGATATCGTCTTCTGGCCGGTGGCGCTCGATTTCAAGAAAGAAGATGTTGAAAAGATGCAGGACAAAGAGATGGCGGTCTGCTTTGTCAATGGCGCTGTCCGCTCTTCGGAGCAGGGCGAAATGGCCAAGCTTCTTCGCAAGAAGGCCGGCGTTCTGATCGCCTTTGGAAGCTGTTCTCATATGGGCGGCATTCCCGGCCTGGCCAATTTTACGACCAAAGAAGCGATTCTTGAAAATTCTTATAGTCAGACGCCCAGCACGGTTAATCCGGAGAAGACGCTGCCTCAGGAATCATTTAAAGTGAAAGAGGGTACGCTCACTCTCCCCTCGCTCTGGAAGACGGTCAAGACGCTCGATCAGGTGGTTGATGTCGATTACTATTTACCCGGGTGTCCGCCGCCGGTCGATTTAATCAATAAGGCGCTGGGCGCGATACTTGAGGGGAAACTTCCCGCGAAAGGTACGGTGCTGGCGCCCGATAAGGCTCTCTGTCAGGATTGCCCGCGCAAAGAGTCCAAGCCGGAGAAACTGGCTATTAAGGAGTTCAAGCGGCCGCATGAGATTTTGATCGAGACCGATAAGTGCCTTCTGGCGCAGGGGCTTCTCTGCCTTGGTGCGGTGACCCGCAGCGGTTGCGGTTCGGTTTGTATCAACGGCAATATGCCCTGCACCGGATGCCTTGGCCCGACCAGCCATGTGATCGACTACGGCGCCAAAGCACTCTCGTCCATCGCCTCGCTGGTCGGTTCCAACGATGAAGCGGAGATTGCGGCCATTTTGGACAAAATCGCCGATCCCGGCGGGACATTTTTCCGCTACAGCCTGCCGGCCTCGCTGCTGCATCGGACTTACCAGCCGGCGAAAGAAGGAGGTAAGTGATAATGGCTCGTGAAATACTTATAGATCCTATCACCAGACTTGAAGGGCACGGAAAGATTGACATTTTCCTGAATGATAAAGGGGATGTCGAGCGCGCCTACCTTCAGATACCGGAACTGCGCGGATTCGAGAAGTTTGCCGAAGGACGTCCGGCAGAGGATATGCCGCAGATTACATCACGTATCTGCGGGGTCTGCCCCACGGCGCATCATATGGCCGCCACCAAAGCGCTGGATGACCTGTACAAGGTTGATCCGCCGTCGGCGGCCAAGAAGATCAGAGAGTTGGTTTACAGCCTTTTCTATGTCGAAGATCATGCTCTTCATTTCTTCTTCTTGGGCGGCCCCGATTTTGTTGTCGGTCCAACCGCACCCAAAGCGGAGAGGAATATTCTCGGTGTTTTGGGGAAAGTCGGCTTGGATATCGGCAAGGAAGTCATCGGATTGCGCAAGCAAATTCGGGAGTTGATTATCCTGGCGGCCGGGAAGGTAATCCATCCGGTTTTTGGATTGCCGGGCGGAATTGCCAAGCCGATAAACAAGGACGATCAGCAGAAGTTTATTGCCGGCGCGGAACATGCGGTCAAGTTCGCAGAATTCTCTCTTAGCGTGTTCAATGACATCGTTCTGAAGAATAAGCAGTATGTCGATTATATCCTCTCCGATATGTACACGCACAAGACATACTACATGGGTCAGGTAGATGCCAACAATAAGGTCAATTTCTATGACGGCCTTCTGCGGGTAGTCAAGCCGGACGGCAAAGAGTTCCTGAAATTCAAGGCACAGGATTATCTCAAGCATGTCGCCGAGCATGTTGAACCATGGAGCTATATCAAGTTCTGCTATTTAAAGGATGTCGGCTGGAAAGGTTTTGAGGACGGCCCCGATAGCGGCGTATATGCGGTCGCTCCGCTGGCGCGGCTGAATGCCGCCGACGGTATGGCCACTCCCAAAGCGCAGGCGGCTTACGAGTTGTTTTACAAGACACTCGGCGGCAAACCGGTGCATCACACGCTGGCCAACCACTGGGCGCGTCTGATTGAATTGCTCTATGCGGCCGAACGGTCGGTGGAACTGGCCAAGGATCCCGAAATTGTCAGCCCCAATGTTCGCACCATACCAAAAGAGATTCCCAAAGAGGGTATCGGTGTGGTCGAGGCGCCGCGCGGAACGTTGTTCCATCACTACCAGACCAACGAGAAAGGTGTTATCACCATGGCCAACCTGATCGTGGCGACGCAAAACAATGCCGCCAGGATAGCCATGTCGGTCGACAAGGCGGCGCGCGGCCTGATCAAAGGCGGCCAGGTGAACGACGGCCTGCTCAATATGGTCGAGATGGGTTTCCGGGCCTATGACCCCTGTCACGGATGCGCCACGCACGCCTTGCCGGGGCAGACCCCTTTAATCGTAAGGGTTTATGATGCACAGCATGAGCTGGTCAAAGAGATTCGCCGCGATTAGCTGATATGAAAACGCTCGTGCTGGGTTTGGGTAACGAGCTGCTGGCCGATGATGCAGTCGGTATACTGGCGGCACGGGCGCTCAGAGATGAAATAAAGGGTCAGGCCGAGATCGTGGAAAGCTCCCTCTCCGGCCTGGCCCTTCTTGATTTATTTGTCGGGTATGAGCGCGCCATTGTTCTGGATGCCATCAAGACGGGGAAACATCCGGCGGGGACAATTCTCGATCTGAGTCCCGAGGACCTGGGTGAAGTGTTCGCCCCCTCCCCTCACTATGCCGGCCTCCCGGAAATGCTGGCTCTGGCCCGCGAGTTGCAGTTGGAATTTCCCTGGAAAATAAAAATTTTTGCGCTGGAAGTGGTTGACCCGTATACTGTAGGAGGCGGCCTGAGCGAAAAGGCCGAGCAAGGTATAAAAGAACTGGTGCAGAAAGTCAAACAGCAACTGGAAATCTGGAAAGATTAGACCCGTCATGCATGAACTGCGGATTGCCGAATCGGTGATGAATATTGCACTGAAGGAGATGGATAATCGAAATCTGGCGGCTATTTCGGCGATTGGATTGCGGGTCGGCGCGCTCTCGGGGGTGAATCCGGATGCACTGGAATTCGGCTTTCAGGCGATTACAGTCGATACGAAACTCTCCGGCGCAAAACTGGTGATTGAGGAGGTGCCGGTCAAGGGAATCTGCCGGGCCTGCAAAGAGGATTTTGAGGTTGCAGAATTTGTTTTTGTTTGCCCGCATTGCTTTTCGGGTGATATTGAGGTGACGCAGGGTGAGGAGTTGGATATTGCCTACTTGGAGACGGAGTAGATTCTGGGGATGCAGGTTGGGTTCGGCTCGGATAAATGACGGAAAGTAAGATGACGAAGAAAATTAATATTGAGGAAAAAGTTCTTTCCGAGAACGACCGTCTGGCGGCGGAGATAAGGAAGAAACTGGCGGCTAGGCGGATTGTCTCGCTCAATTTGGTCAGTTCCCCCGGCTCCGGCAAAACTTCGCTTCTGGAGCGGACGCTGGGTTCTCTTAGCGATGAAATCAATATGGCGCTGATTGCCGGTGACGTGCAGACGGAGAACGATGCCAACCGTCTCATTAAAGCGGGCGGCAAGGCGGTGCGGCCGATTGTCACTGGCGGCGCCTGCCACCTCGATGCGCGGATGATCACTCGTGTACTGGATGAAATGGATATCGACCGGATTGAAATACTCTTTATCGAGAATGTGGGAAATCTGGTTTGCCCCTCCAGCTATGATTTGGGTGAGGATATGAAGGTGGCGCTGATAAGTACGACCGAGGGGGACGACAAACCGCTCAAATATCCGGCGATGTTTCGCCGGGCCTCGGCGATGGTAATAAACAAGATTGATTTGCTGGGGCTTTCTGATTTCGATATCGAGCGGGTGAAGAAGAATGCGCTTCAGATAAACGGCAATCTGAAGATATTCGAAACGTCTTGCCGTACCGGAGCCGGGCTTGAGTCCTGGTATGAATGGCTCAAGGAATTGGTCGCCGGAAAGAAACTGTAAAAGCCGACCGTCATGCGACCACACCTTGCCGGTGTATCAGATAGAACACAAGAAACAGACGATGGGGATTGATTAATCAAACCCTATTTTGAATATATAATTCAGATGCAATCCAAAGGCTGGTGGGCCACCCGGCCCCTCCAAAAGGAACAAAATTCCAAACTGGACGTATAATCTCCTGTAAAATCTCAATCGAATATAGAAACATTCCCATAGGGAGGATGCATGTTTTCCAGAGTTAATTCCCGGATAATATTTCTGGTTCTGGCGGCCATTGGGACTATCGGCATTTCGAGCGGAATGGCGTTTGACCCACCTAACATCCCCGGCGGCAAATGCGTTGCCGACTATTTTGAGGCCTTTAACGGCGGTGAAGGGGCGATGAAAGGATTCATCCTCGAATGCATTGCCGAACAATCGCTGAAGCAGAGAACAATGGAGCAACGGCTGGAAATGTATCGCAATATGCAAAGGGATTTTGGTCAACTGCGGCCGGACCGTGTGGTCAGAGCGGATAGTGCCACGGCGACCATATTGGTGGAAAGCGGAGACAAAACCTGGTTTACGTTTTCGTTCCAATTTGAGGCTTTGCCGCCATTTAAATTGCTCGGCATAAGGATTGAAGAGGCCGATCCGACAATTGTCGATCAGCCGGCAACACCTATGGCCGAACAGGAGTTTCTTGATTCGCTGGGTAATCGTCTGGACAAAATGGCGCAGAATGATGAGTTTTCGGGAGTGGTGCTGGTCGCGAAGAAGAATGTACCGATTTTCCAGAAGGCATATGGGCTGGCTAACAAGGAATTCGGGGTGCCCAATCGCATAGATACGAAGTTCAATCTGGGTTCGATCAATAAGCTATTTACCAAAGTAGCTATCGGGCAATTGATTCAGAAGGGGAAAATAAAGTTTGAGGATACGCTGGGGAGGTTTCTTCCCGATTATCCCAATCCTGAGGCGCGAAGTAAAGTAACGGTCGATCATTTGCTCAATATGACGGCCGGAATCGGCGATTTTTTCGGGGAAAAGTACGACAACACTCCCAAGGATCGTTTCCGCACGAACAATGATTTTCTGCCGATGTTCGACAGTCTTCCCCTGGCTTTTGAACCGGGAAGTCGAAACCAGTACTCCAACGGCGGGTATATTTTGCTCGGCGCTATCATTGAGGCGGCATCGGGACAGGAGTACTATGACTACATACGGGACAATATCTATCGGCCGGCCGGGATGACCAACAGCGATTCCTATGAGGCGGATATGCCGGTGGCCAACCTGGCCGAAGGATATACTCGTCCGGAGGGTGAAAAAGAGGCGCCCCGGCGGAAAAATATTTACTCACGTCCGGCCCGAGGAAGCGCCGCGGGCGGCGGTTATTCCACGGCCGAAGATCTGCTCAAATTCACCATTGCCCTGCAAGAGAACATTCTCCTTTCGCCCGCCTATGCCGAATGGCTTCTCACCGATGAGCGCCCCGGAACGGCAAAGCCAGCAGCATCTGGGCCGGCCGGCATCGTTCCGCCGCGAGGAATCGGGGTGGCCGGCGGCGCCCCGGGAATTAATGCGGCTCTGGAGGCGGATTTTTCGACTGGTTACACGGTGGTCGTAGTGGGGAATTATGACCCGCCCAATGCTGGTCGGGTCGCGGCGCTGGCCCGACAGTGGCTGACACGGGTTGCGAAGTAGAAATGAGGTGCCTTCCGAGGGGGAAGGCAGATAGCCCGAAGGGGCTGCATATCGGCGCAGGAATCGGGCAAAAGTCAGATAATAGATTGATATTACCCATTCGGTTCCGTATCTGTCATCTGCCCTGCCAGTGGGCGATTTAGATATCGGGGCGTTAACATTTTGAACCGATTTATATTGACATTTGGCTTGCGGCCATTAAATTACAACTAATGGTGGAAGGATTTCCCAGAGGTAAGGATGTCTGGAATTTCTTACGGTTACTCTGATAGACTATGAGGACAATTTCCTTTTCCGGCGAAGAGCAGAATAGATTCCATATCGGAGTCTCTCTGTCAAATGGGAATTCTCTAATTATCGCGCAAAATCCTTTAACTGACGAAAGGAGGTGGAATAGTGAAGCTAGTCGTATTGTCACAGCTTGAAATCGCCAATAGGCCGTTACCCATTATCGGGCCTTTCCCCATCGTTTGCATGAATAACGAGCCGCCGGTTTGCCGTAAGTACAAACCGTAATTTCTTGGCAAAAAGTGAATGCGCCGGCAGGAATTCTTGTCGGCGCATTGCTTGCCGTTATGCAAGACTCAACGAGCGCAGCTTGGGCAATTCTAGAGTTATGAAGATTGAAGTTACCCCCTAAGGCGAAGAGGAGGTGGAAGAGTGAAACTAATCACATTGCCGCAGATGGAAATTGTGGGCAAGCCGAATCTCTGCATTTCCAAATGTCCTCTTTTTATCATATGTAAGAACTACAAATAATGGTCATGGGGACAGAGCGACGCGTATCGGTTGAAGTAATGCCGCAGCACAGTCGAATTGAGAACAAAGATCCTTTCTTAGAGCATGCGTAAGCATGTAATGGAATAAGAGACCCTCACATGGAACCGAAAGGAGGTGAAATAGTGAAACTAATTAATTTCCCACAGCTCCAGATTAATCCGCAGTCTCCTTACTACATCATTTGCATGATTAATGAGCCGCCGGTCTGCCGCAAGTATAAACCGTAATAATCAGGCAGTTTTTTCGTGCGCCGGTGATAAAATCACCGGCGCACGGCCGACAGAAAAGATGATTTTGTAACAATGACAGGCCACATCGCCGAAAGACAAACATGAAACCATCACCTTACAACCATTTCTTCGATGCCAAAGACGGCAGCATGATTCTGGCTTTCAACAGCTATACCGGCGCCATGGCCGAGATCGAGAAACAACACTATCCCCGCGTGCAGCATCTGCTGGCTCATCCCGACGGAGCCGAGACAGAGCAGGATAGAGAGTTTATGCATTGTTTAAAGGACGGTGGATTCCTGATTGCCGACGCTGTCGACCAGACGGCGGCATTGAAAACCAGGGCGCGCTCCACCCGGCTTGAGGGTAATACTTTGACACTTACTATCGCGCCGACGCTCGCCTGCAATTTCGATTGTGATTACTGCTTTGAATCGCACTCGAATGTCCGGATGGCCGAAGATACACAAGATGCACTCCTGAAATTCACCGATCGCTATCTGACTCGAGCCGCGGCGCTGCGTATCTGCTGGTTCGGCGGTGAACCGACTCTCTGCTTTTCTATTCTCGAGCGGCTTCAGAGCAAGCTGTTGGAACTGGCCGAAAAGCATCGTGTCAATATTATGCCCGGCGCGATTATCACCAACGGCTATCTGCTGGATGAGGCAATGGCGCGGCGTCTCAAGGATTTGAGCATTGCCCAGGCCCAGATAACGATCGATGGCCCTGCGGCGGTGCACGACAGCCGCCGCAAGCTCCGTAACGGCCGGGGAACATTCAACAGGATTATCGACAACCTTTCGGTGACGGCCGACATTCTTAACATAAACGTGCGCATAAATGTGGATAAAGAAAATGTCGATTCGGCCTGCGAGGTTGCGGAGCAGCTGCAGCAGCGCGGGATTCTTCCCAAGATTAAGGTCTACTTCGCGCAAGTGACATCATCGGGAGCCGCCTGCTCCAATATTCGTGACAGATGTTATGACGACAAGGAGTTTTCGGAAACTCTGGTATTGATATACCAGAGGCTGTTTGACATGGGCATGAGACAGGTTGATTATCCTCACGTAATGACCGGCGCCACCTGCGGGGCGATATGCGAAGGGCATTTTGTCGTTTCTCCGACCGGGCATCTGTTCCGTTGCTGGGAGGATCTGGCGCTTGATCCGGCCAAGTCAATCGGTCATCTCACGGCACTGACTCCCGACGATATGCAGAGGAAAAATCTGGAGACTTACACGGCCTGGGATCCGTTTAAATTGGCGGAATGCCGGGAATGCAAAATCTTCCCTGTCTGCATGGGGGGCTGCCCGATGCGGAGCATACAGAATCCTGAAGTACCTCACGGAGTATGTTCATCTTGGAAATACAACTTCAAGGAGATGCTTGCACTTGCCCATTCCGGCGCCGCAAGACAGGCGGCCGCGGAATGAAATTGCACCGGCGCAACATCAGCAGGCTTAAAATACTATGACAGATCAATCGGAACGAATACCGGAAATTGTCGGCTGGGAGATAACCAATCAATGTAATCTTTCCTGCCCTCATTGTTACAGCGCCGCCGCCCGACGACCGCATGATGAGATGAATACGGATGAATGCAAAGGGGTTATCGACGCCATGGCGGGAATCGGGGTCAAGATGATCGGCTGGACCGGCGGCGAACCGCTTCTGAGAGAAGACCTCGAAGAACTGACGGAGTATGCCTGGGCGAAGGGGATCAAGTCGAATATTACCACCAATGGCATTCTTCTAAACCAAACGCGGGCGGCGCGTTTGATAGAGGGCGGCATTCGCGCGATTCAGATCAGTCTCGACGGTTCCACGCCGGAGATGAACCACCGGATGCGGGGGGCGAGCGCCGAGGAATTTCATAAAATCATTGAGGCAATCCGTATCAGCAAAGGCCTCGGCACAAGAGTGATACTGGCGACCTTGATTGGAAAAGAGAATCTGGGCGATATCCCCGAGATGATGAAACTGGCCGGTAGAGAAGGGGTGGATACGATCCGATTCTGCGGATTTGCGCCGGTCGGAAGAGGGAAGCACGGTAATGTCAATGAGCGACTGAATCTGACCGATGAGCTGGCGGGTCTGCTTCGCTTTGTCGAAGAGGCGCAGGCTAATAATTCACTTGTGACGTCCTTTGATGTCAGTTTCGGCCCGTGTCCGCCCGAATACGGATTTCATAAATGCATCGCAGGGGTGGAGACGTTCTACCTGAAAGGCAACGGCGATATATATCCTTGTACGGCTCTGATGGATAAAAGGTTTAAAGTCGGCAATCTCCGCCAGCGCCCGCTGGAAGAGATATGGAATTTGCCGGAGATGCGGGCAATGTCGATTGTTCCACGGGAGGAGATTCACGGGGAGTGCGGGTCATGCGACAATTTTACTAACTGCCGCGGAGCCTGCCGGGGGGCGACGCTGGCCCATACCGGCGATATCAAAGCTTCGTTTCCGCTATGCCTTTATAAGACGGCGCTGGAAGTTAAACCAAATATAAACAGATAAGTCTTTTCTTTTCGACGGCGTGCAGTGCTTCTCAGGATCAGAAGGAATTGCTTTTTATAATTAGAGGGCTGGCGCATTTAAGATAGGATAGATGCAATATGTGACGGGTCACACTTCCGCCGATGGCGGGTTTGAGAATCCGCCAATCACAGTACTTACCGGACAGCCCCTGTCGGTCGATCCATACGAGAAGTAAAATCTCTGACTAACGGGCGTTGGGGTCTTCCTGCATCAGACCAAAGATGTTCCCCTCGGTATCCTTGCCGTAGGCCATCCAGCCGATACCCGGCACCGCCGATTTCGGCATCACGATCGTCCCTCCGGCGGCAATTACTTTTTTGACATAATCATCCACCGAGGGAACATCGAGGGTGCAGACAAAGGCTATCACGGAATCGCCGGTGACAGTGCCGTGGCGGCGCATCAAACCGCCGTTGATCCCCGGCTTGCCCGGCTCGCCGGTCATAACCATCCAGTACTCGACCGGCCCGTTCCATTTCTGGATTTTCCAGCCGAAGGAATCGGTATAGAATTTTGCCGCCCTTTCGGGGTTATCGGCATGAATTTCAAAGTGTACAACTCTGGGCATAGATTTCTCCTTTTTTGGAAAATATACGATTCTTGGGCGAGACATTTATGGATTTATTTGGCGGAGTAAAACGGGGTCAACATGCAGGCCACCCCTACGGAAAATAATATCAGGGGTCATCCGCCAGCCCAAATTGTTGTCCTTGCCTAAACCGGCATTTTAGCATAAATTCACCAAGCTATAAAGAAAAGAAACTGATTTTAGAGCAGTGACGTATATAAGGCCATGAACTTTTCTGGGAAAGATGCTGAATTTCTTATCACATAATATTCCGGAGTCTCTATGAAAAAACTGATGCTAACGGCGTTGCTCGGTTTATTCCTATTGAGCAATGTTGCCCCAGCCCAGCCGGCGGCAAATTCGGGTGAGGCGCGGCTGCTGCGTTTCCCGAATGTCTCCAAAGACAAGATCGTTTTCTCTTATGGCGGCGATATCTACACCGCCCCGCGTGCCGGCGGGCAGGCGGCGCGCTTGACCAGCCACGAGGGATTGGAGCTGTTCCCGCGCTTCTCCCCTGACGGCAGCATGATTGCATTCAGCGGGCAATACGACGGCGAGATGTCGATTTATGTCATGCCGACTGTCGGCGGCGAGCCGAAACAACTGACTTTTCACCCCGGTATTGCGCATACGGCCGAGCGGTTTGGCCCGGAGAATATGACGCTGGGGTGGTCTAACGACGGCAAGAAAGTTCTTTATCGCTCGCGCAAGGAAGCGATGAGTTGGTGGGAGGGGCGGGCCTATCTGGTGGATGTAAAGGGTGGGCTATCCGAGCCGTTGCCGATGGTTTCGGCGGGATTTACCAGTTTTTCGCCGGATGGCAAGAAGGTCGCCTATTGCCCTATTTCCCGCGATTTTCGCACCTGGAAACGATACAAAGGGGGCATGGCGCAGGATGTCTGGATATTCGACCTGAAAGATTTCAGTTCTGAGAAAATCACCGACTGGGTCGGCACCGACAATATTCCGATGTGGTACGGCGATAAAATTTATTTCAACTCCGATCGCACCTCAAAACCGGACAGCGCCGGGACGCTCAATCTTTTCTGTTATGACACCAAAACCAGGCAGATTCATCAGGTGACCAATTTTACCGACTTTGATGTTCGCTGGCCGAGTCTTGGCGCCGATGCCATCGCTTTTGAAAATGCCGGATATGTTTATCTACTGGAACTGCCTTCGGAACAGGTGAGCAAAGTTGCGGTCAGTCTGATCACCGACCGGCATACGGTTCGTCCCGAGATAGTGAAAGCCTTTGACCGGTTATATGATTTCGATATCTCCCCAGACGGTAAACGGGCAGTTTTCTCGGGGCGCGGCGATATATTCACCGTGCCGGCCAAGGAAGGTAACACGCGTAACCTGACCAATCTGACCGGCTCCAAGGAGGTTGTCCCGCGCTGGTCGCCCGACGGCAAGTGGCTCGCCTTTAATTCCGACAGCACCGGCGAGGAGGAACTCTATCTGGTGTCGCAGGACGGCAAAGAGAAAATTCGGCTGACCACCGACGGTCACTGCCGTAAGTTCGAACCACAATGGTCGCCCGACAGCAAGAAGCTGGTTTTTTCGGATAGAGATAAGAATGTGTACTACATCGATATCGCCACCAAGAAGCAGGCCAAGATAGATTTCTCGCCACGGAGCGATGTGCGCGGCTTCTCATGGTCGCCGGACAGCAAGTATCTGGCTTATGTTAAAGCAGGTCAGAACGATATCAGAGCGATATATATTTATTCTTTCGCCGACGGCTCGATACATCAGGTGACCCCCGGATACACCGATGATTATTCGCCCGCTTTCGATCCCGACGGCAAATATCTCTATTTTCTTTCGGAAAGAAATTTCAACCCGATCTTAAGCACCTATGAATTCTCGTCGGTTAACAATGCCATTACGAATCTCTATCTGATTGTCCTTTCTGCGACCGGCCCCTCTCCCTTTGCGCCGAAGAGTGATGAAGTCACTGTAATGGATAAGAAAGAAGGGAAAGCCGACAGCGCCAAGGGGGGAGAAAAAGAAGGCAAAGGAGAAGAGAAGAAGCCGGTCGACGTTAAAATCGATTTTGACGGCATATATGACCGCGAGGTAGCCTTTGATCTCCCGGCAGGCGAATATTACGGTCTCGCCGCTATGCAGGGTGCGGTTTTCTATATCAGCCGACCGATGCGCGGACTGATGGGAAAAGTCGGCAAAGAGGATGAGGTTCTGCACAAATATATCCTTGAAGACAGAAAAGATTATGAATTTGCCGGCGGTGTCACCGACTATGCTCTGGTCCCGGACGGAAAAAAGACTCTCCTTAAGAAGGGGAATGATTATTTCATAGCCGAAACGGGTGGCAAGAAGGCCGAACTTGAGGATAACCGGCTGGATCTATCCCGGATGGAAATGCTGGTGGATCATATGGTCGAGTACCGTCAGATGTACGATGAAACCTGGCGGATGGAGAGAGATTTCTTCTACGATCCCAATATGCATGGGGTCAACTGGAAGAAGATTCATGATAAATATGAAGTCCTTCTCCCCTATGTTATCAACCGGTTCGATTTCACCTATATATTGGGCGAGATGCTTGGCGAACTCTGCTGTTCTCATACTTATGTTGGGGGCGGTGATATGCCCCCTATCAATCCCAGCAATACCGGCCTTCTGGGGGCTGATTTTGAACTTGATAAGGCAAGCAATCGAATTCGGATTGCGAAAATTCTCAAGGGTGAGAACTGGGACAATGAACTTCGTTCGCCTTTGACCGAACCCGGCATAGAAGTTAAACCGGGCGACTATCTTTTGGCCATTGACGGGCATCAGGTGACCGGTGAGATTGACCCATATCTGCTCACGGTCAATACAGTGGGCAAAACTGTCACCTTGACAATCAATAGCCGACCTTCTATGGAGAGTTCACGCGAGGTGACAGTCAAACCGATTGCCTCCGAGGAAGCTCTGCGGTACTATAACTGGGTAGATAAGAATCGGCAGTATGTCGATATGGTTTCAGGGGGTAAAATCGGTTATATTCAGATACCGGATATGGGTAGTTATGGCCTGGTCCGCTTCATGAAAATGTTCTATCATCAGACCCGCAAAGAGGGGTTGATTATTGATGTCAGATATAACGGTGGCGGTTTTGTCTCCGATCTTATCATGCAGAGACTTAGGCAGCCGGTGCAGGCGATGGGAGTCGGCCGGGATACGGTGGTGGTGCCCACCGGTCTTAATGCCCATATGATCACCATGTGTAATGAATTTTCCTGTTCCGACGGCGATTATTTCTCCTATTTCTTCCGCGAAAACAAACTTGGCCCACTTCTGGGGAAGCGCACCTGGGGCGGTGTAGTCGGCATCGGGGGATTTCCGCCGCTCCTCGATGGTGGGTATTTCACGGTGCCGGAGGGGACGATTTACAATATGAAGGGCGAGTGGGTGATGGAAAATGTTGGCGTTCAGCCGGATATGGAGGTGGATAATCTTCCCGGACGCCTAATACAAGGGCATGATGACCAGTTGGATAGGGCTATTGAATATTTGCAGAAAAAGATCAAGGAAGAGCCCAGAAAATTGCCGCCGCGTCCGGCCCCGCCGACGCCAAGGTAAGGTTTAGGACCGGCAGGAATCTTCCCAATATCTCTTTCTTAGCTGTTTGGCCCAATGGTTCCAGTAATCATTGGGCCTTTTCATTGCAGGCATTTCGGGGTACCGTGGAACTCAGCCGGGCTATATTGGAATAGAGAGCAAATTATGCCATTGGGGGCAAACGAAGCTGAATAATTGGACAATTCTGCATGGGGATGATGTTTTTTGCCATGCTATCCATACCCCGATCCTGATTCAGGGTGGTATCATTTTCCTTATAATTTGCCAGCCGGGCGAGGAATATAATCAGGATTCCATGACATTCAGGCTATCATATTAAATAACAACAATTTCGACCATTTTTGCCCACAATTGAATTGCCAATCATGAGTAATAAAGTCTGGCATTATTTAGATTCGCGAATAAATTAGTGCCATTGACACGAAACCTATAAATGATAATGTTCTCTAACCCATTGTTAATGTTATAATTCCCCCAAACATATGGGGCTTCAAAAAAAATGCATGAAATCAGGATAAATTCACTTGACATTCTCCTGTTTTATATTAGATTTGGAGCAAAACATGAGAGAAAATACCTTTACTGTCCTGATTACTTGCGTAGAATAGATGAGTGATAACGGAATTAGCTTTGAATATGAATACTTGTGAAATAGTTCACGCGCTTTTTTCGCACACGGAAGTTTGTGAAAATGTTCACTTGCCTTCATCGCGTATCAATTCTTGTGAAAATTTTCACACGGGTACCCTGTTCTCTCGTGGGCGTCGATGTTTCGGAATGGTCATAATTGCATATTTTCTGATGATATTTGGCATTTTCACTCCGTCCTATCTTTCATCGCAGGAATTGATTTCGGTCCCGGCCGACCTTGTTCGCGAGTTGAAGCTTCCGGGGGCAGTAAATCACTTTTTGCGTCCGTCCAGGATATTGGCGGATAATAGAGTCAGCGAAATCTATTTGGCGGACGCCGGTAATGACAGAATTGTGATAATGAATCAGGATGGGCTGTATAAATTCGAGTTTTCAACATCAGAACAGTGTGGGGCGCCGACAGATATAGCGGTCGACTCCGCCGGTCATGTTTTTGTGCTGGGGACAAACAACTCGGGACAGGGCATATTTGAGTATGACTATAATGGCATTTTTTTACGCCAGTTCACCTCCGATTCCTTAATCGCCAATGCCAAAATAGGGGCGATTGCTTTTGACAGCCGGCAGAGACTATATGTAACTGATGGGCGTGGCAAGCGAATTCTGAGATTTTCAGATAATGGCCTGATAGATAAGGAATTCCCGGCGACTTCCGACCTGACAGGGAATCTTCTGCGCGACGTTTCTTATGGAGCTATGGCGATCAGCAGCGACACCATTTACCTTCCGGTCAGTTCCATCGGGACGGTCTATTGTCTGGATCTGGAGGGGAATAAGATTCGGGAGATCGGTTATTTTGGCACTCAGGCGGGCGAATTGAATTTCCCCGTGGCGGTGGCCGTCGCTCCCGATAGGACGGTTCTGGTTCTTGATAAACATCGCTACAACGTATCCTGCTATACCGGCGATGGCCAATTCCTGGGTGAGTTTGGGGGCAAAGGAGTCAGTCCGGGATGGTTTTATCATCCCACCTGGCTGGCGGTTGACGGCAATGGTCTGATATATATTGGTCAGATTTTCAATAATAAGATTCAGGTCTGCCGGATGCCGGAGCGTATTCGCGAGCGTCAAACTAAGATTATTAATGACAACAATATACAAGAAAAGTCGCTGAACGGTTCTGACAACCAGACCGGGCAGATACTGGATAATAGGTCGCGGAAGACAACCTTTGCGGCCATAAACAACTATCAACATTTTGGAGGTATTTTTCATGCGTAAGCTCCTACTGCTTGCAGCCGGAGTGTTGTTTGTGCTCGGCGGCACCGCCTATGCATTCCACGACGAGGGTGTTGCCCGGTGTAGTGGTTGCCATACCATGCACAACAGCCAGAATAATGCTCTGGTTGATGCCAACAGCCCCAACGGCAATCCGTGGCTGCTGAAAGACGCCACCCCGAGTGACGTCTGTCTGTCATGTCATGCTGTCACCCACGGCAACGAATTCACCGGCACTCCGCTGAATCCGCCGCCGCAGACTGCGGCCGGCAGTTTCATCTTCTTGACGGCTGCCAATCTTAATGATGGGCGCAGCGGCAGTTACCCCGGCAGAACCGCCGGCCACAACATTGTGGCTCCCGGTTATGCTCTTGCCGCTGATGGAACGGTTCTGGATGCTCCGGGCCACGGCGCGATCGCCTTCCCGTCTTCGGACCTCGGATGCTCCAGTTGCCATGACCCGCATGGTAACACCAATTTCCGTATGCTTTATGGCATCGGCTCTATCCAGGATGGCCTGTTCACATTCACGAATGCCGCCCCGCTTGCGGAGGGGGTGTCATATGATGACACCGTCTCCAATGTCAAACACACCGCCTATCATAGCGGCATGAGCGCCTGGTGCGGCAACTGCCACGGCGATTTCCACAACAATAACACCAAGCTGATTCACCCTTCCGGAATGACGCTGGGTGGTACCATCGCCGGTACATACAATCGTTATAATGGTACCGGCGACCAGACCGGTGGTGTTCAGGCAACTGCTTTCCTGGAACTGGTACCGTTTGAAGATCCGACCATGGACACTACTTCGACGACCGGCCCGACCGCTTCCAGCCAGGTAATGTGCCTGACCTGCCATCGCGCCCACGCTTCCTCGGCTCCCGATGCCGGTCGCTGGGATTTCATTGTCGGCACGCTTGATGCGGACGGTGTGAGATCCGGCACCTATGCCATTCCAAGCCCATATACGATGGCCGGAGTGAAACAGCGTTCGCTTTGCAACAAATGCCACAACAAGGATGTTGGTGACGCGCTGACATTTTAATGAAATATTGATTCTAATGTCCTCACTCTGACGGCACATTGAGTCATTAGAATAATGAGATTCAAGACGCCCGGGTTTGATACCCGGGCGTTTTGATGACAGGCATGAAAGTAAATTGTGAGTTTGAAGAGATAATACTGGATGTCATGTCGCAGGAAAGATATATTAAGGCACGATAAAATGGATAAATACGGTTTTCCTCTTCAATTTGATATGTTCTCCGCTGACAAAAGATGGAAAAGCCGGTATCGAGCCGCCGCGTCAAATTAATGATTTCTCGGCCGCAGGAGAATATGCAGAGATACAGAAGTCGGCATAGCCGAATGACACATTTTGAAACGGCGTTGATAGCTCTAAGCCTCCTTTTCTTTGGGGGCGCTATTCCAGCGGGCGCTCTTCTGTCAAATAATTTGCACGGCAACGCTCAGATTTCGGGGTTGCAATTGAATTCTTCGGACGGCAGGACAAAATCGCTTGGGCAGGATTATACGGTCAATTGGTCAAAGAACCTGATTTCATACCTGGGCACTCGCGCCTCCTTGCACTATTACAATATTGGCGTGGATGAAATACAAGGGACACATATGTGGCGCCGGGAGTTTCAGCCTCAGGGAGAATTGTTCTGGAATCATCCGGTTTATACGATCAACGGAAATCTGATCCATCAAAAATCCACCAGCAACGACGCCACCACGAATCTGATTCAAAATAATTCATCGGTCGCATTTGCGACCCGGGCCGTATCATATCCGGTTCTAAAATTCCGTTATCAATGGGATCATTCTTTTAGTGAGGTAAATACGGTCATCGAGGGTACTACTGATGAGACCCCAACCGGCGGCAATGCCCGGAATACGCGTCGGAGACTCTGGCAGGCGGCATTAAGCTATTCCTGGAAGAACCGGGATTTTTATTACAGCATGGGGCGCAATAAGAATAACGATCTTGTCACCGGTCTCAAAATTATCAACCGGCAGCATCAATTCCGCTGGAATCAAACAAGTATAGCGATAGGCAAGCATCTTAAGCTCAATTCCTCGTATAATTTCATATATCGGTCTCAGGAGACGAGCCGGCCGCCCACCGCCGCGGTGCTGCGGCCAATTCCCTTTGTGGCGGCCCTGTATGCCTACGACCCGACTCCTGATCTGGGCCAACTGGATACTCTTCCCACGCTCGCGGATGGTAACAACTCCTCTCCGGTTACGCCGGAGATTGATATCGGCAAGGCCCTGCTTGACCGCAATATCGGAGTTGATTTTGGATTTCCCCGGGCAGTGAGCGCCCTGTATATTTATACCGATCGCCCCTCAGGTTCCGGGTTGGGCTGGAGTGTTTATATTTCCGGTGATAATCTGACCTGGGACATGATTGAAGGGAATGTTATTACGGTATTCAATACCAGTTTCGGTCGATATGAGATCGAATTCACGGAGCAGAAAGCCCGTTATATAAAGGCGGTAAATTACGGCGCCAACGATGTGCCATTGGCGCTGGTGACCGAAATCGAGGCCTGGGACTTATTCAGCGAGTCGTCTCAGGAAAAGATCCATCAAACATCGCATAATATCAATCTGGGCAGCGCCTATGTACTCTCGAAAGTATTGACTTCATCGGCAGATATTTCCTACCGTCTGGAGCCAAAGGGAGAATTCTCGGACAGCCGCAACCAATTCTTTTATAATCTGGCGCTGCGGCACAATCCGAAAGCCACCCTGACCCAGGATATTCGATTCCAGGGGGGAACAGAGAATTTCAAGGCCACGAATATGCGCAATACGAGTACCAATCTTACCTATAATCTCAAAGTAAGTCCGATAAAAACGGTGGAATTTTCATTTGTGGCTCTGACGCGCTCGAATTATATTAATCGGGTGAAAACACAAGAGAGCAATAGCCTGTTTTTCTTGACAAAGGCGAATTTACTGGACGCCCTAACCGTGTCCCATGATGTCGGATTCAGCCGCAATAATCTGTTTGATTCTCATAATCGGTTCGACACCTGGACATATCATTTTTCTACCAGCGGCGCCGTATCGCGTTCTCTCGCCGCCAGTTTTGCTTTCGTGTATCAATCGACGTCGGTGCACCAGACCGATGATTTTCGCATTCGACGCCAGTACCGTCTCGGCATCAACTATCGGGTGACGACAAATATCCATTTTTCCGGCGCGCTGGCCGCCAATTATGAAACCAAGAATATATTTTATTCGCAGGATTACAATCTAAGCTGGACGATGAGTGAAAAGATTACGGTTGGGGGCGGTTATGCCATAAATGACAGCCGAAACGGCGTTCGCTATGAGCGGAGCAATGCACAGATAAACTTCCAATTCAGTCCCCGAACCACGGCCTTTGCCAATTATTCCAGAAGCAATACCTCCCTGAGTGACGGGGGCCGGATAAGTTTCATACAGGTAGGATTGAATACGGGATTCTAAATTGAGGACTGCATAAGATGAAGATAATATTATTGATTACGTTGGTGTTGCCGGCTCTTCTGCTGTGCGGGTGCGCCGGCGGTCCGACCGTATTTTTAAATCGCGATTACAATTATCAATATCTTGAGCGGGTGGCAGTGGTTCCCTTTGACAATCTGTCGGATAATCAGGGGGCCGGGCCGCGCGCCACGCGGATTTTTATCTCCCGGCTTCTGGCCATGGAGTCATTTGATGTGGTTGAACCGGGCGAAGTGACCCGCGCCATCGAAAAATTCACAGCCGGCGGGCGTTTCAGCGAAATGACGCAGGAACAGATTCTTAATATCGGCAAAGATCTGAAAGTACAGGGAATCTTCGTGGGCTCGGTCACGGAATTATCGGAGCTTCGCAGCGGCAGTTCCACAACTAATATTGTGACTCTGGTGGTGCGCCTGATTGAGACGGAGAAAGGGACGACGATTTGGTCGGCGACGCATTCGGCGGGTAAACGAGGTTTCTGGGCGTCTTTGTTCGGCGGCGGCGGGAAAACGCAGACAGAGGCCATTCGCGCCTGTGTGGATGGTGTTTTGATGACTTTGATAAAATAGCTATATGATTGCACAGAGTAAATTTCTCATCCATACTTTCTTGATTATGACGTTTATATGTTCCGTTGTCGGTGCGGCCGACGATGGCAAAATGTTCTCTGCTGACTCCGCCATTTTACCGTCTGTTCGGCTCGCCGTATTGCCGTTGGTTAACTACTGCGGTCGTGCCGAAGCGGTAACAGTCTTTTCTCCTCTTATTAACGACTATATCTCGCGCGGAGAATTTACGCTGATAGATTCGGGGAGTCTTGACCGCGAGCTCCGGAAATACCGGATACGTTCGACAGCGACGATTGGTTTCGAAGACGCGGCCAGGATGGCCGGTGATTTGGGGATCGACTATTTCATGCTGGGCTCAATCGATATTTTTCTCCCGGATCAGATTCCGGAGGCCGCAATATCCCTCAGGATTGTCGATGCCGGCGATATGTCCATATTATGGGCCACATCGACCGGGGCAAGCGGTCAGGATTATGTTGGGATGCTTGGTATCGGACGGATTACATCTATGGAGCAATTGGCGCGGCAATTGACCGAAGAATCTCTGGGCGATTTCAATTCTCGAATGATTTATCGCCTGGCGCAGGATCCGGCACGCAGCGTCGGCCCATTGCATGCCCTGGTGGTTTTTGACAATCTCTCGACAGACAAACATGCCGGTGATATCATTACCATGACGGCGATATCTGATCTGGCGGCGAATAATATCCGCATCCTCGAACCCGGAGCCGCGCTGGAATTATTCCGCCAAAACGGACAGTTCCCCAGAGGCGAAGTGGACTTGACTCTTCTCAAACAGCTGCATGAGAGGTTCAAGGTTGAGCGGGTTATCACCGGTAGCGTCGATCTCTTCCTGCCTGCGCCGGCGGGGGGAGAAACATCGACTCCGGAGATTGAATTGGGCGGCCGGTATCTTGATGCCGCCACGGGAAAAGTATTGGCGGCCGCCGAATTAAGCTGCCGCGGCACCGATTCGGAAACAATATTCAGACTGGGCATCACCCGCTCGCTGGGGAAACTGACGAGGAACGCAACTCATCTTTTGCTGGAGAAGTTACATGTCTTTGAGAAATAGATTCCATTTTGCAAGGAAATTTCGCGGTGCCGCTTTCGATTGCATGGCTATTTTGTTACTTACGTTTATGAGCGCGTCGGCACAGGAAAAAGCACTTACCGTCCAACCGGCGCATACCCTGCGGGAGGCTCTGGTGGTCGTCAATGCCGACACCATATTCGCTTCCGATCTTGACTCCGCCCTGATAACATTCCATTCAAATATCGATCAGGAAAAGCGGGAGGAGTTTGATTACCGGAAGATTCTCAATAAACTGGTGAATGACCGCCTTATCATTCAGGAAGCCATCAATCTGGGAATGGATAAAGAGGCCTGGCTTATCAAACAGATGGAAAAAATCCGGCGTGATAATGCTATCCGCCGCTATCTGGCTGACAATTACAAACCGAATCTGGATATCAGCGAGAGTGAGATTCTTGCCTATTTTCTGAAGAATTATGATAAGATACAGATACGAACCGTGGCGGTGAAGACCATCGACGAGGCGCAGAATCTGATCGGCGCGATAAAGCGGGGCGCTTCCATGGACAGCATTGCCAATGCGGTATCGCTTGATACATACAGATTCCGGGGCGGTCTTCATAGCATAATGCACAGAGTCAGCATTGAAGAAGTTCTGCGTAATCAGGCCCTGAAACTAAAGCCGGGTGAGCTGTCGCCGCCATTCCGTTATGAGCAGGCATATGCGTTTCTCAGGCTCGAGCTGTTTCAGCCGGCCGACACGACGGAAATGCCGCTTTTTAAAAGAATTATTACCGAGCTCCTGAAGTCGCAGAAAAATGAAGCGGCCTGGAATATATATGTCAAAAATCTCGGGACCATGTTTCCCGTGACCACAGATTCAACCGGATGGGCGAATATTCAAAGCGATTCGGCCAAGCTATATACCCAGGATTTCATTAAGAGTTCAGGCGCCGTTATTTTTCATGTAAATGATAAAGATAAAATGACGGATGAGGAATTCAGGACGATGTTATCCAAGGCGGCGATGTCGGTGCAAAATCGGTCTTTCGACAGCATTTTAGAGAGCGTCTCCTCCCGCGCCCGAGATCAGATAATCCTTTCCGCCGCGACTGATAAAGCCGGGTACGCGAATAATCCTCTGGTTGTGGCAGCCTTCAAAAAGAGTCTTGATAGTATGCTGCTGGAAGCGTATCTTAAAGAGACCATAGTATCGCAGATAAAATTCAGCCGGGCCGAATTCGAAACATATTATAAACAGAACCCGGACAGTTTTCGGGAGCCGGAACAGTTTCTGCTAGATCGAATGGCCGTAATTGATTCGGTCAAGGCTCAGGAGGTTGGAGGGCGTCTTGCCGATGGCGCCGATTTTGAATATCTTGCAAGGCAATATGGAGAGCAGGTCAAAGTGGTCAAAGCCGAACAGGAAAACGGATGGGCGCCGTTGTCGATATTTCCTTCGGCGGTATCTTCGGATATCCGCAAATTGACAATCGGCCA
>JAPLUR010000041.1 GCA_026397505.1 Candidatus Zixiibacteriota bacterium | reverse complement strand
ATGATATACGGAACCCCAACCTGACGAGCCAGAAGGATATGCTCCCGCGTCTGAGGCATCGGACCATCCGCCGCACTCACCACCAATACCGCTCCATCCATCTGCGCCGCACCCGTAATCATGTTCTTCACATAGTCGGCGTGACCCGGACAGTCAACATGAGCATAGTGGCGCTTCTCCGTCTCATACTCCACATGCGCCGTCGCTATCGTTATCCCGCGCTCCCGCTCCTCGGGCGCATTGTCAATCGAATCAAAGGTCCGAACCGACGACAGACCCCGACGGTTCAA
Source organism: Candidatus Zixiibacteriota bacterium (assembly GCA_026397505.1). Classification (NCBI taxonomy): domain Bacteria; kingdom Pseudomonadati; phylum Candidatus Zixiibacteriota; species Candidatus Zixiibacteriota bacterium. The sequence continues at coordinate 38,672 of JAPLUR010000041.1, read as the reverse complement.
TATCATCGTGATCGCCGCCGTCAAGGTCGTCTTTCCATGATCGACATGACCGATCGTCCCCACATTAACGTGCAGCTTCGTCCGAACAAATTTCTCCTTCGCCATAACTGCGAACTCCCCGGCTACTATTTTAAGAGCCCAAGACCAGGATTGAACTGGTGACCTCATCCTTACCAAGGATGTGCTCTACCAACTGAGCTACTTGGGCCAGATTCATTTTCAAGTCTCAAAAAAAGACATAACTCGCCATTAAAGCGAGCCTTAAGTATAAAGCATAAAGGAATAACCTGTCAAGAAATATTTATGCCAAACCCTTTAAATTTATATGATTTAGATGTTTAGATAGGCTATTTATCCCATACCTCCGGCTCGCCTAACCTGCTATATATCAGCAGGATAAGTCCCATCTTAACCCGCTTGGCAGAAAATTATGCAATTTTTTCAAAAATCTTTCATTTTTTCTTAAAAAACTCCTGAAAATGATTGACCGGCATAAAAAAGAGCGGGAGACGGGGCTCGAACCCGCGACCAACAGCTTGGAAGGCTGTGACTCTAGCCAACTGAGTTACTCCCGCGGCTGGCAGAATATTATATATAATGTGGGGATACGCAAGCAGAAAATGCGCAGACCTGAGACACGGCTCACCACTTGACTCTAATTACAGGTTTTAGAACGTCACGCTGCGGAAAGAGATATCAAAGCCAAACGGCCCACCCCTGCCATCCTGTTATGCGGCAAGAGGTTGAGCCCCACTACATATTAATCAAATCCGACGACAGAAAAAAGTGATTGCACTACAAATTGTTTGATGCTAGAATTAATAATATGAACACCATCCTTCTGATTGTTGAGATCGCCTTGGTTGTTGCAGTTTATTGGGCTACATTCGGTGGAACATACAAGGGCAACCGCGCATTGTTAATACGCGGCCTCATAATAGCAGGTGGTATCTTTACTATAATTGTTTTTCAAAACAACAAGAGACAAGGCGACATCATCAATAATAGAATCCAAGCGCATTATGATACAATTATGACTACAATTCAAGATAAATATGCTGCGCTCCAAGATTCCGTCAATGTCTTGACCATGAATCAAAGGGCCTTGCCGTCTCTCATCACTGCTGCCACGGTGACCTCAGCAAATGATGTTGAGTTCCCCCCAAGCACCGTCCAAAAAGATAACTCACTCCAGCGATTTGCATTAAGGCCAGAACTCACGATTCTCCCTGTTGCGCAAAGTGATCTCAAAAGGCAGGATAGCATGTCTGCGGTTTTGCATCGCATTTGTCCTGCGGACGCATACAATATCTTTCTGTCTCTAAAAAATGTGGGGAAAAGTACTGCCGTCATCGACTCAGCATTTTGGGGTTATATATGGCGTACCAAATATATGGAAGAGCATAGACTGCCTCTTGAATGGTTCTTAACGCCGGGGGCATTAGAAGTACAGGTCATAGACCTTATTATAGACACACTTAGCATTATCCAATTTCAATTAACCGCGTATTATAGATGGCAGGATATTTCCGTTTCAGATGAAAAGTTCGCTCTTACCAAAACTTATGAAATGAAATATATAAATGGCAGATGGTCTATTTATACGGCCGACAGAGGTTCTTACTTGACGCAAGTTGCGCGAATACCAATTGCAAATAGAATCAATATTTCTAATAAACCAAGCGAAATTGAATTGCTGTATTGGCTTCTAAAGAATTGACTGGATTGATTGGACGGGAATTCGCACTTTAATCTGGATACAAAGCCGAAGAGTCAGCCTGCTGCGCAATAAAATATCTATTCCTTAAATTCCGCCTTTTTGAAATCGACTACGGGGAGTTTGCCCCAGTGCAATTTGTTCCTCAGTATCGTATAAAACGAATTCTCAGGGAACTTTATCAGTTTCACCGTATGTTCGGCACGCGAAATATTGATCTTGCCGGTCGGGCTCGATTCGGTTGCCACCTGTCCGTCAATGGTCAGCATGGCGCTGCCATGCTCCGAGCGGAGACGAATTTCCAGGGTACTGCTCGGCGGGAATATCAACGGCCGGCTGGTGAGCGAGAATGGTGATATCGGCGAGACAATAATCGCCTCCATGATCGGATTCAGTATCGGCCCCCCCACCGCCAGCGAATAGGCGGTCGAGCCGGTCGGGGTTGAAACGATCAAACCGTCGGCGGTATAGGAGCAGATATATTCGTTGTTGGCGTAAAGGCTGAGATTAATCACCCGGCTGACATTTCCCTTATCAATGACAACATCATTGAGAGCGTACGGGTACACCAGTTCAGCGCCGTTGAACACCTCGGTCTTAAGCACCAACCGCTCTTCAATGCGGTAATCTTTCTGTTCCACTCTATCCAGGGCATATTCCAACTGGTCGCCGGTCAATTGGGTCAGGAACCCGAGCGACCCGAGATTGACGCCAAGAATCGGTATCGAATGTCCTCCCAGGGCGCGCACCGAGGCCAGCATGGTGCCATCGCCCCCCATCGAGACCAATACATCAATATGCTCCCACATATTATCCAGCTCGCAGTAGGAAGCTTCAAGATTAACAAAGGATTTGATATCGTTGCAGAGATAGACCTGATGTTCGTGGGCATGACACCAGCGAACCGCGGAAATCACGGCATCGGCGGCGTCGGGACGCTGAAAATTGGCTAATATTCCAAAGCGCATATCATTTAATATAATGTTTGCCGGAGGTACCATTGGCCGCAGGCTCTCCGGTTAAAGCCTGCGACTTGCGATAATCTATTTTGCGAAAAGTTATTTTTTGAAGAAAAGTCCGTTTGACGCTGTCGATTTTTCTGAGCGCCTCGACCAGGGTGTCGGTATCAAGACCAATTTCAGCCAGAAGCTTATTGCGGTGCCCGTGATGAATAAAATTATCGGGAATGGCAAACGACAGAAATCTTCCCTTAAAACCGTTGGCTTCAAGGTAACTCCCGACCATCTGCCCCAAACCGCCGACAGCGCTGTTTTCTTCGATTGTAATGATGCTCTTATATGTATCCATGCAATAATTCAGAAAATCAATATCCAGCGGCTTGATAAAGCGGGCGTTTACAATGGCGAACTCCTTTTCGCCTTTAAGAACCTCGTGAGCTTTCAGAGCCGTTTCCACCATCGTACCAACGGCAATAACCGCCGTCTCCCCTTCACCGTGCAGCAGTTCCCATTTACCCCATTCTATCGGTTCGAGAGCATTGGTCATTGGCGAGGGAATAGCGGCGCGAGGGTAACGGACAACACAGGGGCCATCAAGCTCACTTTCGGCCAGAAGGTGAAGCATGGAGCGGAGTTCATCACCATCCTTCGGCGCCATGATAGTGAGATTGGGGACAGCCGAAAGGAAAGAGAGGTCAAAGCAGCCATGATGCGTGGGGCCATCCTCCCCTACCAGTCCGGCCCGATCAACACAGAAGACCACGGGCAGTTTCTGAAGGGCGATATCATGGATAATCTGGTCATAGGCCCGCTGGAGAAAAGTGGAATAAATAGCGACAAACGGTCGGGCGCCGCCGGCAGCCAGTCCGGCCGCAAAGCAGGAGGCATGCGCCTCGGCAATGCCGACATCATAGAACCGGTCGGGATATTTCTCGGCAAACTTGCTCAATCCCGTGCCGGCGGTCATGGCGGCTGTGATAGCAATGATCCGCGGATTATTCTGCGCCAGTTCCAGCATCGTCTCACCAAAAATATTTGTATATGGCGGAAGTCCCTGCGAGGGGCGTGTCTTGCCCGTTATTTTGTCAAAAGAGCCGACCCCATGAAACTTGGTGGCATCGGCCTCAGCCGGCGGATAACCTTTCCCCTTGACCGTGACAACATGAAGCATAATCGGCCCGGGAAGGTCCTTAATATGATTGACCGTCTTGATCAGAAGCGGCAAATTATGACCATCGATCGGGCCGAAATATCGGAATCCCAGCTTATCAAAGAGGAAACCGGGAACAAAGAGACCTTTCACCGAGTCCTCGATGTCCGAAACGACCGCCCTGATCTTATCCCGGCGTTTGAATCTTCCGGTCAATTCCCAAATTTGATTTCTCAGTTTATTGAATCGCTGGTCAGCCATGATATTGGTCAGATATTTGGAAATGGCGCCAACGTTACTTGAAATTGACATTTTGTTGTCGTTCAAAATGACCAGAAGGTCCTTCTTCGCGGCCCCGGCATTATTGAGCCCCTCATAAGAGAGGCCCCCGGTCAGAGCGCCGTCCCCAACGACAGCCACAACCTTATGGTGCAATCCCAGATTATCCCGCGCCGCGGCCAGCCCGAGCGCCGCCGAAATGGAGGTCGAGGCATGTCCCGAGCCAAAGGGATCGGCCGGCGATTCCTCTCTCTTGGGGAATCCGGCCGGGCCATCATATTGACGCAGCATTTTCATCTGTTCCCGACGGCCGGTCAGCATCTTATGGATATAGCACTGATGCCCGACATCCCAGACAATCTTATCATTCGGGATGTCAAAGCAATAGTGTAACGCCAGAGTCAGTTCAACCGCCCCGAGGTTTGATGAGAGATGCCCTCCCGTTTCGGCTACGATCGAAATTATTTCCTGACGAATCTCCTCGGCCAATTCTGTCAACTGCGTTTCATCGAGCTTCTTGAGGTCGCAGGAATTGTCTATTTTATCCAGATGGTTCATCTATTCAGCTTTCTCTCTGCCCAATATAACGGGCAATCGATCGGAAATAGTTGTCTTTCAGCCCGAATTCCTCGCTGATGGCTATTGCCTCGTCAATAAGGAGATTGGCATCCCTGTGGGCATTTTCCAGGCCGACGGTTCCGGGATAGGTTGCTTTTCTATTCTTACAATCAGACCCGACTTTCTTGCCCAATTTTTTCTGGTCTCCTTCGACATCGAGAATATCATCGATAATCTGAAAAGCCAGCCCGATTTTCTCACCATAGATAGTCAGTTTTTCGAGGTTTGCCTCATTGGTCCCGGCCAGGATAGCGCCAATCCGCACCGAAGCCCTAATGAGCGCCCCGGTCTTATGGGCATGGATAAAACGTATTTGCTCCAGATTGACATCTTTCCCCTCTGCTTCCACATCGGCCATCTGCCCCCCCAGCATCCCGAAAGTGCCGATAGCCAGCGCCAATTCCATGACGGCCCGGGCCGAGCCGGAGCCGGCCAGAAGGTGAAAGGCCAGATCATGCAAAGCGTCGCCGGCCAGAACGGCGGTGGCCTCGTCGAATTTCTTGTGAAGCGTGGGAATTCCCCGCCGGAGATCATCATCATCCATGCAGGGAAGGTCATCATGTATCAATGAATAGGTGTGCACAAATTCAAGAGCGCAGGCGGCCGGATTAATGATTTTCTCGTTCTGTCCACCGAAAGATATATATGAAGTCTTGGCCAGGATCGGCCGCAGTCGTTTTCCCCCGGCCAGCACCGAGTAGCGCATCGCCTTATGCAGAACCTGAGGATAAAGATTTTCGCCGGGGAGATATTGATCAAGAAGCAGGTCGATTTCCTGCCGCATCTTCTCAAGATATGAGATACTTTCGGTCTCCATATCAGGCCTCATCCTCTTTTTCCTCTTCCTCATCAACAAGAGGCACTTCCACCAGTTTTGTTCCCTGTTCTTTGAGGATGGTAATTTTCTTTTCGGCCTCGGCCAGCTTGCCGGTGCAAAAACCGGCGATCTCCACCCCTTCGGAATATAGAGCCAGCGATTCCTCCAGAGGCGCTTCCCCCGATTCCAGCCTTTCAGTTATTTCTTCAAGGCGCGTCAAAGCAGACTCGAAATCCTTGTATTTCTTCTTGGCCGTCATTTTTCCCGTTTAGTTTTAATCTCTGTTACCGCAGCAATCACCGAGCCATCTTTCAGAATGGCCTCTACTGTATCATCCCTTTTCAGCTCCGCAACCGATTTCACAGGAAAGGCCAGGGGATAGGTTCGCAGCACAGAATAACCCCGGTTAAGAATGGCCAAAGGCGAAAGCGACTCCAACCGGGCCAATGCCAAAGATAATGCGTTTTTCTGTTTTTCCAATATAAATTTTCCCGTGGTGGAAAGGTGCCTTAAGAGATTGTCCAGAAATTGTTCTCTTTCCCGGACAAGCGATTCCGGCCGCAGAAAGACGGGGCGTCCTCGTAACTGATTCAACCGTTCTTTCGGCCAGTCGATGGCAGCGGAACAGGCAAAATCGATCCGGGAGAGAAAGTCGCCAATGCTTTCCAGAAAGGCGCCTTTATCCCAGATAACCAACTCGGCTGCCGCCGAAGGAGTTGGCGCCCGCAGGTCGGCGGCCAGATCGGCCAGAGTGGTGTCAATTTCATGCCCGATACCGGTCACTATTGGCTTTCTTGCCGAGGCAATAGCCCGCACCAACGCTTCATTGTTGAAAACCCATAAATCTTCGATCGAGCCTCCTCCGCGACCGGTTATAATGACATCAATATCATCCCGCCGATCAAAGTAACGGATGCCTGAAATCAGGCTTCTTTCGGCCCCATCTCCCTGCACCTGAGCCGGATACAGTATTAATTGAATGGAATTATTTCTTCTCTGCGCAATGCTCATAATATCACGGATCGCGGCGCCGGTCGGTGAAGTAACCAGGCCGATTTTAAGCGGATACTCCGGCAGCGGCTTCTTGCGGGATTCATCGAAAAGCCCTTCCCGGGAAAGTTTTTCATAAAGCTGCCGGAACGCTATTTCCAGCTCGCCTATCCCGACCGGGATCAATTTCCGGGCATTGAGTTGATAGTTGCCCCCCTTTTCATAGACCGTAATATCGCCGAAAGCGCGAATCTTCATCCCATCTTCAGGTTCGAACCGCAGGTACTGCCCGGCCGATCTCCAGATGGTCAATTTTATAGTGGCATTATCATCCTTCAGAGATAGATAACGGTGTCCCGAGGAATGATGAATATAATTGGAGACCTCCCCCTCCACCCAAATTGAGGGAAACGATTCCTCCAGAGTGTATTTAACCAGCCGGGTGATGGCCGTTACGGTGTAAATTTTTTCCTCGGGTGTCTGCATGGGATATGGATACTACCAAAATTGGTTAATGGCAATCGCAAATTAGTCGATTTTTCGAGAAGTATTTATAAACGCTGATGGTGGCTGTCATAAATCGTCTGGGCGATATTTTTGGGGATCCCTTTCACGGCGTTCAATTCCTCGATAGTCGCCGCTTTGATTCTCTTGACCGAGCCGAAATGCCTGAGCAAAATATCCCGCCTTTTGGGACCGACTCCCGCCAGACTGTCAAGAGAGGAGAGAATGGTCCTTTTGGTGCGAACCTTGCGATTGTATTCGACAGCAAAACGGTGCGCTTCGTCACGAATCTGTTTAAGCAGTCGCAGCCCCGGCGATGCTTTGGGTATGGTCAGCGGCTCTTTGTGCGCGGGAAGATATATCTCCTCGAATTTCTTGGCCAGCCCGATCATGTTCAGTTTATCGAAGCCGAGTGATTTGATCTCGGCCTGCACCGATGAAAGCTGCCCTTTGCCGCCATCGACCACCAGAAGATCCGGTGCAGTGCGCTTTTCCTCCCGGAGACGAAAGAAATAGCGCCCGACCACTTCACGCATCATGGCAAAATCATTCTGTCCCCTGACCTCTTTGATTTTGAAATGACGGTACTCTGATTTTTTCGGCTTGCCGTTGTCAAAATAGACCAGCGATCCGACCGCATCATTTTCGCCGGTGTTGGAAATATCGACACAGGCGATGGTACGCGGTGAAATGTCAAGGTGCAAATCATCTTTCAGTGCCTGAACCGATTTCCCCACCCGCTCTTTGTAACCCTTCTTCTGAATCAGCATTTCACCAAGCAGAAGCCGGGCATTGGCGGTGGCCATATCGACCAATTTCAGTTTCTCCCCTTTCTGCGGCGTGAAAATAGTAACCTTCTTCCCCCTCATCCTGGAAAGCCATCGGCTGATAAGCGCCTCCTCGGGAAAAGCGAGCGGCAAGTACAGTTCCTCCGGCAGATTCGGCTGATGATTATAATACTGCTCGACAAATTCGGATAGCACTTCTTCGTCGATTACCTCCGGTTCCGCCTGAAGCTGGAAGTCCTGACGTCCGATAAGAATCCCTTCCCGCAACTGCAGAACCACCACCACCGTATCCCGACCCTCGCGGGCATAGGCAAGAATATCACGGTTGACAACTTTGCCGGCATCAACTTTCTGTTTCTGACGCACCGATTCCAGCGCCGTCACCTGGTCGCGGACTCTGGCCGCTTCCTCGAATTTCATCCGGGTAGACAGCACTGCCATCCGTTTCTTGAGTTTCTCTATCAACGTCTCGCTCTTTCCGGCCAGAAAAAGAATCACCGAATCGACCAGCTCGCGATAATCCTTTTCCGATTGAAATCCTTCACAAGGGCCGCCGCAGCGGCCGATATGATAATCGAGGCAAACCTTCTGGATTTTTCCGCTCGGGTGCGGAATGGTCAGATTGCAGGTGCGGATTTTGAATAAACTGCAAAGAAAGCCGAGCGTTCTCCGCATCCCTTTGGAATTCGTATAAGGGCCGAAATAGCGGGCGCCGTCTCGTTCCAGCCGCCGGACGACCAACACACGAGGAAAGGGTTCGTTGATAATCACTTTTACATAAGGAAAATGCTTATCGTCCTTGAGATTGATATTGTAGCGGGGCTTATGTTCCTTGACCAGATTGGCCTCAAGAATCAGCGCCTCAATTTCGGAATCGGTTACCATCAGATCAAAGTCGGCCACCAACGTCACCAAGCGGGAGGTTTTGAGGTCGTGATTCCCATTTGACTGGAAATAAGTGCGGACACGGTTCTTCAGGCTTTTGGCTTTGCCGATATAGATAATCTTCCCCTCTTTGTTCCTGAACAGGTAAACGCCCGGGGCATTGGGAAGATTCCTGATTTTCATTTCCAGTTTTTCGTTCGGCATACAGTTATTTACGAAATTTCAGTGAAATAAAATAAACTCAGGGAGGTCAGGTCAATTGAGAATATTAAGTGGCTTGATGGCGTATCCGACAGGAACCAGGACCTTTGCAATAATATCTGCACTATTGTAAAAGCCGCCGGGCTCCCATAAACCTCTTTTTCCAATAACTGTCATCCGTACTGCTTATGATCACGCCGGTCGAAGACGAAGAATGAACAAATTCATTATATCCGACATAAATCCCGACATGAGAGACCACTCTCCCCTGCGTGCGGAAAAAGACCAGGTCGCCGTAGCGAAGTCTTTCCCGGCTGACCGGGGCGCCAATTTCATATTGCTGTTCCACGGTTCGGGGAAGTTCGATACCATCGAACTTCCGAAAAACCTCCGAAGTAAACCGGCTGCAATCCAAACCATCATCATAGCGGGATGTCCCCGAATAGGGCCGTCCCAGATAGCTTTGAATTATGGCTCCCAGATCGAGCAGCCGACTGGTAGAAACCTTCTCGAATTTGTCCGCCTGATTGGACGGTCGATACGGCCTTTCTCTTTCGGTATCTCCTCTTTTGGGCGGCGTGGCCTCACCCGTCCGATACCGGGGAGCGGGAACACAACCGGCCAAAAATGTCAGAGCAAAGAATATGATCAGCAAGCTTCTCAACTAACCAAGCCTCGGATATATAACATCAAATCGTTTTCGATAATATAGACGTGTTGCCGCAATTAGAACAACAATAAAAACAAGGTATGGCGGGTAATAATATCCGGCCAGAAGTGACATCAGCAAAATAGGAAACTTGCAGGCGAAAAGGATAGCGCTCTCGCGATTGCGCAGCAAGGCATAACGGAAAAGGAGCAGTGATATGGCGCTCACAGCGAAAAGATAGTACTGTTTCATCAATATAGAGGCCGCCAACGATAAGATAAGCAGGACTATGCCAGATAACATTAACGCCCGGTTTGAAAATCTTGCCGCCATGGTATTCTTGCCGGTCGCGATATCCCCCTCGCGATCCTGAATTGTGGTCAGCAGATATGCAGCCGAGACGGTAAACAGGAAGTAGGCAACCAGCAACAGCGAGAGAGTCTTCTCTCCGCCGAAAAATCCCGGCACGATCATCGGCAGCATTACACCATAGCCGATACCGTTGGCCAGAAGCCCCCACAGGGGACGGTCCTTGAGCTTCAGCGGCGGAACCGAATAGAAAAAACCAATCAGAAATACAACCAGCAGGAGCAGGAAGACTAACATTCCGGCCAGATATCCAATCACCAACGAGATGATAGACACCGCCGGATAGGCGGAGGCCATTTCTCGTTTTCCGATAAAACCTTTCTGCAAGAATCCGAGTTTCCGATTTATCAAATCAGATTCATAATCACAGATTTGATTGATATAATAGACACCGGCCGTCATCAGGCTGGCTCCGACCAATACCAGAAAAGCATTAATGGAAAACGACCGTGGATGATTGAGAAAGCGATAAGAAATCAGAAAAATCGACCAGATCGGCAGAAAGAGCATCGGGCGTGCGGCGAATAGAAAGTCGATGACTTTCACCGTCCCTCCGCATTTAAACGTAAACGATATATTTCAGATACCAGAAAAGCACCGGCGCTGCAAAAAGAAGAGAATCAAAACGGTCGAGAATTCCGCCATGACCGGGGATAATGGCCGATGAGTCCTTAATGCCCAGCGCTCTTTTCCAGACCGACTCCACCAGATCACCCATCTGCCCGACCAGTGACACGGCCAGACCGGCGCCGAGTAAGAGGATTAGCATAACATCCGACAGAAGCCAATATCCCAGAATGAGCGCTATCACCAGCCCGCCGAATAAGCCGCCGAAAAATCCCGCGACGGTCTTATTGGGCGAAATCTTCGGCACCAGCTTCTTCCGGCCGATCCCCTTTCCGACCGCCATGGCCAGAGTATCGGAAAGCCACAGCGTGCCCCAGAGAAACAGAAGCCAGTCCCCCCCATGCCCGGGGACCAGCTCGCGGATGTAATAGAGAAAAGGGTACAGCAGAGCCAGATAGGTGACGCCCCATACCAGAGCCGAATTCTGCTTATAAAGCTCCGTCGGTTCGGCCCCTCGCGCGGCGGTGATTACGCCAATACAGAGGAAATATCCCACAAAGAGCCGTAAACTCCATTCTGGCTCAAGATAAATACCGGCGACGATGATTCCCAGAGTGAAAAGGAGAGTGACCCAGAATGATGGCGAGCCGGCCGAAATCTTGATATCCAGCATGAATTCAATAATCCCCAGAGCGGCCAGCAATAGAATCATCCCGGCCAACCAGTTACCACCCAGATAAGAAATGAGAATGATCAGCGGTCCAAAAATGACCGCCACGATTGTTCGAATTATAAGATTGCGGCTCAAATAAATTAAACCTTTCCGAAACGACGTTCCCTGTTCTGATATACAATTATTGCCTCCAATAATTCCCTGCGCCCGAAATCAGGCCAGAGAATATCGGTGACATATAGCTCGGTATAGCTGGTTTGCCAGAGAAGGAAATTGGAAATACGCATCTCGCCTGATGTCCGCAGCAGCAAGTCCGGGTCGGGCAGACCGGCCGTGTACAAATACCGGGAGAAGAGCTCTTCATTGATATCATCCGGTTTCATCTTCCCGGCCCGGACCGCCTTGGCAATACTCTTCACGGCATCGATAATCTCTGTCCGCCCGCCGTAGTTCAGGGCCAGGTTGAGGACCAATCCGGTATTTTTCTTGGTTTTTTCCATGGCAAAGGCAAGAGCCTGCCGCCGCGTTAGAGAAAGGCCGTCTATCCGGCCGGTAGTAATAAGTCGCACGTTATTGCGGTTCAATTCATCCATTTCGCGGCGGGTCGTGCGAGATAGAAGCCGCATCAGGGCTACCACCTCTTCCCGGGGACGTTTCCAGTTCTCAACTGAGAATGTATAGAGTGTCAGATATTTAATACCCAACTCGGCCGCCGCCCTCACAACTTTACGAACCGCCTCGACCCCGGCTTCATGGCCGGCTGTCCGGGGAAGATTCCTCTTTTTGGCCCAACGGCCGTTGCCATCCATAATTATGGCAATATGCTCCGGCAAACGCTGACGATCGATGGCGGCCAGCAGGGCCTCTTCATTTTCCTTCATATTCATGTCCAGTATAGAATGCCGCCGAATTCGGAGCAAGGGAAATGAGATTACTGAATCCGGAAATCATAGAACTCCAAATTCTGCCGGAAGTAAGTCTGTGACATAAAGGTATTCCAGGCGCCATGAATTTCCAGCCTATTGGGCACCAAAATTCCCTCCAGCGGTTCAAAATAGTATGTTTCGGAAAACTTAATAAATCCCTCTTTTCGGGGATAATTAATATTCAAGTTGCGGAGATAGTAGGTATCTCTGTCCAGGGATAGAAATCCGGAAGGAAGTTTATCGCCGCAAGAGGCCGCCGGATCGAAACCTATCGCCAACTGGCCCGCTCCGGTATCATTGGGGAAGAAATAATATGCAAGGTGTTGATCCCAGAGTGGAGCAGGGGTAAATTCTTTCGGCAAAGTATTCTCCTGAATTCGCGCCGAATCAATAACCATAACAGATACCGCACGGCGCTCTTTATATTCAACCAAAAAAACGGCGGTATCCACTTTCTTGATGGTTCCCCTGTAATCCGTGATGAAATAAATGGCCTTAGTCGTAAAAGTGTAATGCAACGAGGAATTGAAAATATAAGAGACAGCCATCACGGAATCGGCCTTTTTAAGATAGAACTCGATGACCGCATCCTCACCTTTCGCGGCTGATGCCGCCGCACTGCATAAAAGCAGGATGTTAATCGACAAAATGAGATTGATCTGAAATCTCTTTATCATTCCTATTACTCCGGACATTGACGGTCGAGCGGCCAACTGCCAACCTTACCCAAAATAGCAAAATTGTAGGCAAAAGGAAACTAATTACCAAGAAATTGGACGGCTTTCGGAGATTGATACGATATGACCTCTAATTATTGAAAGACATTCGAACCTCTTAATGATTTTCTCGTATAGATTCTTAAGGAAATGATTGTTTCTGCGGCCGTATTTTATTGCAGAAGATCGTCCCGGATGATAAATTGACAAAAAGACAGACAGCGGTTTGAATGCAGGAACTGATACTAACACTCTTTCTTCTCGCGCCGATAGTCCCCAAAAACCCGGTGGCTCAGGATACGGTTGCCGATGCCAACATTCATTTTGTCGTCGGCTTTCGCCCGGGGACCAATATGGTCAATCTGAGTCCGGAGGTCGGCGTCCGGATTGAGTACCTGGTCCTGCATCCGATTATAATCCGCGCTTCCGCCGACCTGAATATGGCCAAAGTAAAAAATCCGCGTTTTCCTTCCGGTCAAAGGCGTTCTGCGGATCTGGCTGTGGAAGCACTTATTTATCGCGGCCGAAAACGATTCACCAGTTTTATCGGGGTGGGGGCGGTCTATTCCGTTAATGGTTTCCACCTGGATCGCCAGTTGGCCGACCCGCTTCTGGATAGCCTCGAGGTGGTCAAAACCGACATTGAGAACAGAATCGGCTATCGCATAATTCTGGGATTCCGCTACCGGGAACACTGGTCAGTGGAAATAGGTTTTCAGGAAACCCGGCCCGATTTTTCCTTCAAGATCAATGGGATGGGGGACGGGTATAATTATCTCTACAAGAAGAGCGATCTCTCAACGCTCCGCCTCACAGTCGGGTATCTTATCCCTTTTTGAGTATTTCTCGAGAAATTCTTTTCGAAAAGATTCAAAACCTCCTTCCTCGATCGAGCGGCGAATTCCCTGCATCAGCGATTGGTAAAAGTAGGTTGAGTGATAAGTGGCCAACACCAGGGCGGTGATTTCCCTTTGATTATAGAGATGGCGGATATAGGCCCGACTGTAACGGCGGCAGACTTTGCAGGAGCAATTGGGATCCAGAGGACGGTCGTCATGGGTACAATCGGCGTTACGGAAGACCAGCGGCCCTTCGGAAGTAAAAACCATGCCGGTGCGGGCATTGCGGGTGGGCAGAACGCAATCGAACATATCGACTCCATATGAGACGGCCATAAGGATATCTTCCGGATAACCGACGCCCATCAGGTATCGCGGTTTGTCGGCCGGGAGAAACTGAATGGTAAAGCCAAGCATATCCTCCATTTCCGCCTTTGATTCGCCAACCGCCAGCCCACCAATGGCGTAACCATGGAAATCCAGCCCGGTAATCTGTCTGGCGGAGAGTTCCCGCAAATGCCTGTAAGTTGATCCCTGAATGATACCGAACAGGGCGATCCCGCCGCCCCCCGTCTCTTCCAGCTTTCGAAAATGCTCCAGCCCCTTCTGCGCCCAATCAAATGTCCGCCGGACACCATCCTCGGCCGTTTTTGGCTCCGCCGGATAGGCCACACACTGGTCAAAGGACATGATAATATCGGCGCCGATATCCCGCTCGATTTCGATTACCTTTTTCGCATTGAGGCGATGCAAGGAGCCGTCGTGATGCGATCTGAAAGTCACGCCCTCATCATCAACTCTGGAGAGATCATCCATAGAGAAGACCTGGAAGCCGCCGGAGTCGGTCAGAGTTGGTTTATTCCAGCCGGAAAACCGGGCCAGCCCTCCCTTCTCCTTTATCAACTTCTCTCCTGGCCGCAAATATAAATGATAGGTGTTGCCCAGCATAATCTCCGCGCCGCATTCCTCCAGATCTCCGGCGGTCATCGCTTTGACCGCACCGGTTGTTCCGACCGGCATAAAAGCAGGCGTATTGAATTGGCCATGCGGGGTCACAGCCAAACCCCGGCGCGCATTATGGCAGGACTTCTGGAGAGCGAAAGAGAAACCGGGCGTGACCATCAGGAAGGTTTTTCTTATTTCCCGGCCGCCTGACCGTAGCGTCCCAGCAATTTGATCAGCCCGCCGCGGTATTCCCGGGCACCGGTACAGTACACCAGAGGTTTCAGCATGTCAATATTGGGCCGCTCATTTTCATCCACCAGTTCACCGTTGATATGCACCGCTACTATTTCGGCGACAAACATCTCGTGCGTGCCGAGCAGAAGGGATTGCCGGGTGATACATTCGAGATTGATCGGGCATTCCTTTATAAGGGGGGCCGAGACCATTTTGGCCTTGATCGGGGTCAGCTTTAATTCCTTGAATTTGTCATAATCCCGCCCGGAGCGGTTGCCGCAGAAATCGGCCGCGTGAAGATTATGCTCGGAGGTGAGATTGACTACGAACTGGCCTGATTTCTTGATAATTTCATAAGAATATCTCTTCGGTTGTATCGAAATCGAAAGCATCGGCGGTTCGGAGTTGACAATGCCGATCCAGCTGATGGTAATGATATTCGGTTTGTAACCCTCGGCCTGACAGGATACCATCACCGCCGGCAGGGGGATGAGAAGGGTTTGCGGGGTTAATTGCACTTTGCTCATTTGTCCTCAATGAATTAAAAGATCTCCTCCAGCGCTCTCTCCAAAGTTGATACGCCGGTGATTTCAATATTCTTGGCCGCGATTCCTTTCAAATTCTGTTCCGGGAGAATGATCTTTTGGAATCCGAGTTTGGCCGCCTCAGCCACTCTCTGTTCGATCATGCCGATCGGCCGCACCTCTCCGGAAAGACCCACTTCACCGGTCACAACTGTTTTGCCGTCGATAGGGATATCGCGCAGGGACGAGACAATCGATAAGATGACGGCCAAATCAATGGCCGGTTCCGCCAATTTCAATCCTCCGGCGATTGATACAAAAACATCATTACTCCCCATGGGTATGCCGATTCGTTTTTCCAGAATAGCCAAAAGGAGTGCCAGCCGCTTGGTGTCGATGCCGCCGGCCACCCGCTGAGGAGTCCCGTATGATGCGCCGGCCACGAGCGCTTGTATTTCCACCAGTATCGGGCGATTTCCCTCGCAGGAGGCGGCCACCACGGCACCGGAGCGGCGAATATTGCCGAAGTCGGAAAGAAACAACGAGGATGGATTTTCAACTTCCCGCAATCCATTCGGCCCCATCTCGAAAACGCCCAATTCAAAAGTGGAACCAAAGCGGTTTTTCATCGGGCGCAGCAGACGATATAAATGCTGACTGTCACCCTCAAAGTACAGCACCGCATCCACCATATGCTCAAGTACCTTGGGTCCGGCCACCAGCCCTTCTTTAGTCACATGCCCCACAAGGAAAAGTGAAAAGTTGTCCTTCTTGGCCTTTTCGATCAACCGCCCGGCCGACTCTCTTATCTGGCCGACCGTTCCCGGCGGCGATTCAAAGACATCGCTGGAGACAGTTTGAATCGAATCGACAATGACAATATGACTTTCATTTTCTTCAATGGCGGCGATGATCTCTTCCAGATTGGTCAGGTTGATGAAAGATATTTTCTTTCCCTTTATCAGCAGTCTTTCCGAACGTTTTTTTATTTGTCCCAGCGATTCCTCGCCGGTTACATAGAGGACATTCAAACCCATTTCGGAATAAGCGTCGGCGGCCTGCAGGATAAGAGTCGATTTGCCGATTCCCGGCTCGCCGGCAAGAAGGATAGTGCTTCCGGGCAGCAGTCCCCCACCCAACACCCGGTCGAATTCGACCAGACCGCACCGGTGTCCGGTCATCGACTCATTACCGATTTCCTCGAGCCGGCGGGGTTTATCCACGTCGCTTTTCTTATGTTTGGCAGCGCTTCTGACGATCCGTTCCTCGGCCAGACAATTCCATTGGCCGCATCCTTTGCACTGTCCCTGCCATTTGGGGTGAATAGTGCCGCACTGTGTGCAGACAAAAGCGGTTTTGAACTTCTGTTCCATAAAATTCTATTGCACCGGTATCGGACCAACCGCCCGGCCGTTAATGAATTGCTCCACAATTTCGTTCCCGGAGGCTTTAATCTGCTCCGGCGTGCCCGCATACTCAACCCGGCCGTCATAGAGCATGGCGATCCGATCGGCGATCTTATAGGCTGACGTCATATCGTGCGTCACGGCAACCGAAGTAACGTCAAGTTTCTTGCGCATGTCAATCATCATATTATTGATGATGTCGGAAGTGATCGGGTCAAGGCCGGTGGTCGGCTCGTCATAGAGCAGTATTTCCGGATTGGTGGCAATCGCCCGCGCCAGGCCGACCCGCTTGCGCATTCCTCCCGAAAGGTCAGAGGGGTACTGGCGCCCGGTCCCGGCAAGCCCCACCATTTCCAATTTCTCTTGAACTATATTTTTAATTTCCTGCTCCGAGTATTTCCAGCCTTCACGCAATCCCAGTCCGACATTTTCGGCAACTGTCAGCGAATCGAGGAGCGCCGCCGACTGAAAAACCATCCCGATTCCTTTGCGCATCTCAAATAGTTCGTTGGAATTCATCACGTCAATATTTTTATCGTGTATGTAGACTGCTCCCAGGTCGGGGCGGAGAAGCCGGTTGAGGTGTTTCAGGAGCACCGATTTGCCGCAGCCCGACTGCCCTATTATCACGAGCGATTCTCCTTTGCCGACCTCAAGAGAAACGCCGTTAAGGACTTTCTTCCTTCCGAAGGATTTTACCAGATTCTCAATTCGTATCACCGTTTCCATACTCTTAGACCCGGAACAGGATTGTGGCGATGATATAATCGGCCACCAGAATCATTACGGCCGAAATAACCACGGCCTCGGTGGTTGCCTTGCCCACACCCCGTGCGCCGCCCTCGGCATGGTAACCCTCGTGGCATCCCACAATGCCGATGATGGCGCCGAATACCGCCGACTTGATCAATCCCGAAATCAAATCCGAAAATTGGAAGGAATTTTTCACGCCGGTCAGGAAAGTTTCATATGATATATCCACGAAAAGGACTGAGACGGCCAGGGCGCCGAAGATAGCCACGAAGTTGGCGAAAATGGTCAGAAGCGGTATCATCAGAGTGCTTGATAAGAAGCGGGGCATGACCAGATAGCGCACCGGACTGATGGCCATTGATTCGAGCGCATCAATCTGCTCGGTCACCCGCATTGTTCCCAGTTCGGCGGCGATACCGGCGCCGACCCGTCCGGCAATTACCAGAGCCGTCAGTACCGGAGCCAGCTCGATAACAATCGCTTTCCCTACCGCGGCTCCCAGATAGCGAAGCGGGGCACCGATGAATTTAAACTGATAGGCGGCCTGCCAGGCGGAAACGGCACCGATAAAAATGGAGATGGTCACCACCAGCGGCAGCGATTTATTGCCGATCATGAAACACTGTTCGGTGATAACGCCGAGCGAGCGGGGGATGCTTTTGAAATGATAAATCGACTTGACCAGCAGGATGAAGGTACTGCCAAGGCGCGAGATGAAATTGATGGCGCGGCGGCCGACTAAGAGAAATCCGTTATCCATCGATTAAAAAGGCGTGTCCCCACCGGAATACCCGCCGGATGGCTCATTGGGACGAAATTCCGCATTCTCAAAGCGGACAAAGTTTTTCAGGAAAGTCAGAGTCACCAATCCGGTCGGGCCGTTACGTTGCTTGGCCACGATGATTTCCGCCTTCCCGGCCACACGAATCCGCTCGGGATCGTTGTCATCAAGGTGCGACAGATAGAATTCCGGGCGGTAGACAAACATGACGACATCGGCATCCTGCTCGATGGCGCCCGATTCGCGCAGGTCCGAAAGCTGCGGCCGCTTGTCGCCGCCGCGCAACTCCACCATACGGGAGAGCTGACTGCAGACCACGACCGGAATACTCAATTCTTTGGCCAGGCTCTTGAGCGAGCGCGAAATCATGGCCATTTCCTGCTGACGATTTTCCGCGCGGGCAGTGCCGTGAATCATCTGGATATAATCGACTATCAATAAGCCAATATTGTACTGTGCTTTCAGGCGCCGCGCTTTGGCTCTCATTTCGAGAGTTGAAAGGGTCGCCGAGTCATCGATGAATATCTGCGCTTCCGAAAGCGGCCCGCTGGCATAAGAGAGCTGTTTCCATTCGGCATCGCGCAGACGGCCGGTGCGAAGCTGATGCTGACTCACCTTGGCGCGGCCGCAAAGAAATCTTAAAGCCACCTGGCTTTCTGACATTTCTATGGAGAATATGCCCACCGGTACTTTCTGTTCCACCGCGACATATTCGGCGATGTTGAGAGCCAGAGCCGTTTTCCCCATCGACGGTCGTCCGGCGACAACAATAAAATCGCCGCCGTGAAGTCCTGCCGTCAGTGCATCCAGCCCGGTAAAACCGGTCTGAACTCCAACCAGTCCGCCCCGGGAATCCTGGAAATTTTCAATCTGTTCGAAACTTCTGGGGAGAAGCTGCGACAACGGCGTGAAACCTTTTCTAAGACGGCTTTCGGAACTGGAGAAAATGCTCTGCTCCGCTTTATCCAGAATATCGGTGGCATCATCTTCCTGGTCATAGCATTCCTTGACAATGTCGTTGGAGGCATTGATCAGCCTTCTCAGAACCGATTTCTCGAGAATGATATTGGCATGGGCGGTAATATGTCCGGTCGAGACGACCCCGTCAACCAGCTCAATCAGATAATATCTTCCCCCGATTTTTTCCAACTGCCCCATTTTTTCCAACTCATCGGCGACCGTTGTAATATCGCAGGGATTCCCTTTTTCGAAAAGGTTGATAGTCGCCCGAAAAATTAATCTATGTCTGGGAATATAGAAATGTTCTTCGGAGTTAAGAGTCTCTAAGACAATACTGATGGCGTTGGGGTCCTTCAGGATCGAGCCAAGCACTTGCTGCTCGGCATCAACCGACTGCGGCGGTTCAAGACCGGCCAGCCCGGCATTTTTGTCAGCTTTTATTGCCATTTTAAATTCCTGATGTCAATTCATCGTATTTGGCCCGCAGCATCCGCACATCATCCCAGACATCTTTCTTATACGATTCAAATCGGAGCAGCGCGGCGGGGTGATAGGTAACGATCAACGGGATACCATCGAACTCATGCCATATCTTGCGCAATTTGCCGATAGGCGTGGTAGTCTGGAGAAGCGCCTGCGCCGAAATTCTCCCCAGGGCGCAAATTATATTCGGCTTAATCAGACGAACCTGTTCCATCAAATAGGGCAAACAAATCGCCATCTCATCCGGTTGCGGGTCACGATTGTTCGGCGGACGGCACTTCAGCATATTGGCGATATAGACATCCTGGCGGCTGAATTTGATTGAGGCGAGGATCTTGTCGAGCAACTGGCCGGCTCTTCCGACAAACGGCTCCCCCTGCAAATCTTCATCGCGCCCGGGCGCTTCGCCGATAAAAAGGACACCGGCCTGAGGATTTCCCACGCCATAGACAAATTTGGTGCGCGTCTCCCCCAGCGGACATTTCCGGCAGGAATTAATAGACTTATTATGCTCTTCGAGCGACGCATATTGCGTGGGGGCCGCGGCTTGAGACGACTTGGGAGTAAGTTCCTTACGTCTTCGTTTTACGCCGGTGCGACTGAGGACGACCTCTTTTGTTCCCAATTCCATCTGACAGCGTGCCGCTTTTTTCAGCAACGCGGAAGTCTTCGGGTCAATCTTCTTGCGCCAATCAGTCATATTATTTTATCCCGGCGATTTTTTCTATCAACTGTCGGGCCAATTCCAATTTGCTCATTACTGGCAGGGATTCAACCTGCCCGGTTTTATTTATCAATGTTACCTTATTGCTGTCACTTTCAAAAGGGGTGGCGTTTTCCAGAGAGTTCAGGACAATCAAATCCAACCCCTTCTCTTTCAGCTTGGCCTGGGCGTTCGCAATGCCATTTTGCGTTTCCAGAGCGAAACCGATTATTGTCTGATTCTTCCTGCGCACTTTTTTAAGCGAACTTAATATATCAATTGTTGGAGTCAGTTTCAATGAAAGAGTTTCCCCCTTCTTTATTTTATGTTCCGCTCTTTTTTCGGCCTTAAAATCAGCTGGGGCGGCTGCCATTATCAGAATGTCGCAGTCGGCAAAACGCGCATTGACGGCCAGATACATCTCTTCGGTCGATTCCACTTTCACCAGATCGATGCCCGGCTCCGGGGCAATATCGGTCGGGCCGGAGACAAGCGTAACCGTAGCACCGGCCTCGAAAGCGGCCCGGGCCACGGCATACCCCATTTTCCCCGATGAGCGGTTGGAAATAAACCGTACCGGGTCAATCGCCTCCCGGCAGGGACCGGCAGTCACCAGCACCTTTTTCCTATTCAGGGATTTTTTTTTTTGAAAGAAGCTCAGAATAAGTTGATGAATCTCTTCCGGCTCGGCCATCCGCCCCCAACCGACAGTATTGCAGGCCAGCTCCCCCTCGCCGGGATTGATGAAGTGATATCCAAGCGATTTCAGATAATCAATATTCTTTTGAGTTATCGGGTTAAGATACATATTGGTATTCATGGCCGGGGCAATCATAACCGGCTTGCTGGTGGCGCAAATCACAGTTGTCAGAAGTTCATCGCAGATCCCTGAGGCGACCTTACCGATAAAATTGGCGGTCGCCGGGGCAATCACGAAAAGGTCGGGCCATTCCGCCAGATCAATATGGTGAGTTCCGGCGAATCGGTTCTCGGGAAACATCTCGAGCGCCACCGGATTCTGAGAAACGGTTTCAATCGTCAGCGGGGTAATAAATTTGGCCGCTCCTTCGGTCATTATGGCGCGGACATCAGCCGAGTCCTTTTTGAGAAGCCTTATCAGGCCGGGGGTCTTGTAGGCGGCGATACCGCCGGTCAACCCGACAATTATCTTTTTATCCTTTATGGACATTTAAGTCTATATAAGTTGATTAAAGGCTAGTTTACCAGACCCTCGTCTTCCAGGTAAAAGTAGGCCGGCTGACGAATCAATTCGGGGTGACCCGGCTCGCGGAAGAGAACCGTCCCGATGACAATCTTAATCTGGTCAAGATTGATCGGCGGCGGGCCGATCATAGTGCCCCGTTCCAAAATCATCTCCAGCTGGCCGTCGCTGAGAAGCCCCAGATGCTTGAGCTGCAAAAGATAACCAACGGCGTCGGTCGCAAAATGCTGCCGCTCGACATCGCTCATGACCCGGAAGGAACCGGTGGGACGGGAGAAATTGTAAAGGAATTGCGAGTCAGTCTGCATCTGGTCGAGAACCCAGGAATAGGCCGAGCTAATCTCATTCTCGGTAAATCCCTGGCTCTTGAGACTGTCCGAAATCTCTTCCAGATTTTCCAGTTGCCCCTGATTTTCTTTGATGTGAGACATCAAAAGGACGACAATCTCGAGGACCTTTTCACCCACAAGCAAACCCTTTCGCAAGCATCGTTACTCAAAGAGTAATTTACGCACGCCTCGAAAGGTATGCAAGGATTATCTTGCAGAATCAGCTAACTTCAGTGTTTGAAATGCCTTATGCCGGTAAAAACCATCGCGGCGCCGGCCTTGTCGGCTGCTTCAATCGCCTGCGGGTCGCCTTTTGAACCGCCGGGTTGAATTATAGCCGTAACTCCCGCATCCAAAGCCACTTCAACACCGTCGGGCATCGGGAAAAAAGCATCGGAGGCCAACACTGCACCTTTGGCTCTTTCCCTCGCCCGCTTCACCGCCAGAGCGGAGGCATCGACGCGCGAGGTCTGCCCCATCCCTATCCCAACCGTGGCCAGATCCTTGACGATAACAACGGCGTTTGATTTTGTATGCTTGACTATTTTCCAGGCAAAAAGAAGCGATTTCAATTCCGCCGCCGTTGGTTTCCTTTTGGTAACTGTATTAAGAGCAGCTGGGTCAAGCTCATGCTCGTCGGCCATTTGGTATAGAGTGCCGCCGCGGATATATTTGAAAACCATTTCGCCCCCAGGCCGACCACTCAATATTTCAGGCAAAGCCAGAATACGGCGGGTCTTCTTTTTCTTCAGGAATTCCAGCACGTCCGGTTCATATCCCGGAGCAAGAATGCACTCAATAAATTCCGTATCATACAATAACTTAGCCGTTGTCATATCAACCTTTTTATTAAGGCCAATAATGGAACCGAACGCCGAAAGGGGATCCGAGGCGAGCGCATCGCGGTAGGCATCGGAAAGGGTTGCCCCGACCGCTGCTCCGCAGGGATTGGCATGTTTGAGAATACAGGCAAATGGCTCCTTGAAATCCAGAATCATATCAAGACAGGCATCCATATCGGCAATATTATTATATGAGAGTTCCTTCCCAGAGAGAATCTCCGCTCTGGTCAGGGTCGGTCCGGTAAATTTCTCATCCTGGTAGAAGGCACCTTTTTGGTGCGGATTCTCGCCGTAGCGAAGAGATGATTTGAGCGCAAAAGAATAATCCAATCGGGCAGGGAATTCTCCCTCCGCGGCCGGAACACCGGAACGGAAAAAAGCGGAGACGGCACGGTCATAACGATTGGTTAAGTCAAAAGCCTTACCGGCCAGATGGCGGCGGTATTGAAGGCCCAACGCCCCTTCATTTTTCTTCATCTCCTCTATAATCAAGTTATAATCGTTGCAGTCGGTAACCACCGCTACTCCCTCGAAATTTTTTGCTCCCGCCCTGACCATAGTTGTACCGCCGATATCGATATTTTCGATTATTTCCTCTTCGGTCGCTTTCGGATTTTGCACCGTTTTTTCGAAGGGGTAAAGATTAACCACAACCATATCGATCGGTTTGTATTCGTGGTGGGTGAGTTCGGCCAGGTCTTCATCATTGTCACGGCGATATAATATGCCGGCGTGGATTTTCGGATGCAGGGTTTTTACCCGGCCGCCCAGAATTTCGGGGGCGCCGGTGAAGGTAGAAACCGATACCGCGTGTATTCCCCCCTTTTTCAGAGTCGCCAGGGTTCCACCGGTGGAGATTATTTCCACAGCGTATTCAGAAAGCGCTTTGGCAAATTCCAGCAACCCCGTCTTGTCCGAGACCGAAATGAGCGCCCGCCTGATCTTTATCATATCACCCATAGTTACCTTCCCGTCAACAGTTTTTCCGCCTCTCTATACTTGGCGGCCGATTTTATAATGATCTCCTCCGGCAGCTGCGGCGCCGGGGGATTTTTGTCCCAATCAAGGCAGGAAAGATAATCTCTGATAAACTGCTTGTCAAATGATGGTTGTCCCTTGCCCGGAGCGTACTTGTCGAGCGGCCAGAAACGGGATGAATCGGGCGAAAGAACCTCATCGATAACAATCAGCCTATCTTTATAAAATCCGAATTCAAACTTGGTATCGGCTATTATTATCCCCCGGCCGTGGGCGTATTCCGAGGCCTTAAGATACATGGCAATTGATTTGGCGCGGCAGGCTTCGGCGATTTCCGCTCCGACAACACCGACCATTCTCTCAAATGAGATATTCTCGTCATGGCCGTCATCCGATTTGGTGGCCGGAGTAAAAATCGGCTCGGGGAGTTTATCCGATTCCCTCAAATGAGAGGGAAAACTGAATCCATGTACTTCATTGGCCCCCTGTTTTCTGGCTTCGACCAGTTCTTTCCAGAGGGAGCCGGATATATACCCGCGCACGACACATTCGATATCTACCCGGCCCGCCTTGACGACCAGCATTGAGCGCCCTTCAAGAATATCTTGATACTTGAGAAGATTCTTTGGGTAGTCTTCGACCCGCGCGGTGATAAGGTGGGAAGGGATGACATCCTTTAGATAGTCGAACCAGAAAAGCGACATAGCGGTAAGGACTTTCCCCTTGTCGGGAATGCCGTTCGGCAGAACACAGTCAAAAGCCGAGACCCGGTCGGTAGCCACAATCAGCAGCTTGTCCCCCAGGTCATAAACATCGCGCACTTTTCCTTTCGAAAAGAAAGGATATTCCTTGATATTGGTTTCAAGAACAACATTTTCCATAGCTATTTATTTCCTCTGATAAGATTTTCCAGCGCTTCCGGATAAATCTGATGCTCCATCTGCAATACTCTCTCGGCCAGTATTTCGGGGGTATCGCCGGGAAGAACCGGGACTCTCCCCTGTTTCAGGATACGGCCATGATCATATATTTCATCAACAATATGCACCGTGGCGCCTGATTCTTTATCACCCGCCGCCAGCACCGCTTCATGGACATAATGACCGTACATCCCTTTGCCGCCGTATTTGGGCAAAAGCGCCGGATGAATGTTTGTTATTCTGTCTTTATATCTCCTTATAATCGAGGCCGGGACCATCTTGAGGAATCCGGCCAGGGCAATATAATCAATTTCATATTTTTCCAGAACAGCCAGAAGATGATTTTCGGCCTCATCCGAGGAGGTAAAATCCTTCACCTTATAAATAAAGGTCTCAATCTTCTCATTCTCGGCCCGCACCAGGCCATAGGCGTCGCTCCGGCTGGAAACAACCAGGGCAATCCGCGCCGACAGCCGCCCTGCCTTGATGGCATCGATCAGCGACTGAAGGTTGGTTCCCCCTCCCGAGATAAATACTGCGAGTTTAGCCGGCAAGTTCATCCAATTTCTCCTGCAGAATTTTATTGACCAAACCGGGATTGGCCGTCCCTTTCGTTTCTTTCATCACCTGCCCGATAAAGAAGCCGAATAATTGCGTTTTGCCGGATAGATATTTTTTCACGTTCTGCTGATTCTCCGAAAGAACTTTCGCAACGATTTCACCGATAACCGCATCATCACTTATCTGGACAATCCCCTTGGCTCTAATTATTTCTCCGGCCGATTTCGATGAGGCCAGCATCTCTTCAAAAATTTCTTTGGCCATCTTCCCCGATATCTGCCCGGTTTGAATACAATTGAGAAGCTCGGCAATCATCGGCGGCTTGATTCGAAAATCGGTAATTTCAACCCTCGCTTCATTGACCACTTTGAGCACTTCCGTCATGATCCAATTCGAGGCCGCCTTTCCATCGCCAAATTCGGTCATCACCTCTTCAAAATAATCCGCCAGCCCGCGCGACTCGGTAAGAACGGCGGCATCATATTCGGGTATTTCATACTGCTGCATAAAGCGCCTCGCCCGTGCGTCGGGCAACTCCGGCAGACTGCGCCGAACCGATTCCAGCCACTCCCTGTCAATCACCAGATTCACCAGATCCGGTTCGGGAAAATAACGGTAGTCATGCGATTCCTCTTTGGTGCGCATCGGTTCGGCCTCCTGATGTTTCTCATCCCAGAGAAGTGTCATCTGTTCAACGGTACCGCCCGATTTGAGCACCCCAACCTGCCGCTCAATTTCAAAAGTCAGTGCCCGTTCCACCCCCTTGAAAGAATTCATGTTCTTGACTTCGGTCTTTACTCCCAGTCTTTCCGAACCGGCCAAACGAACCGAAACATTGGCATCACAACGCAGATGCCCTTTTTCCATATCCGCGGTACATATCCGCAGGTACTGCAACACCTGTTTCAATCTGACCAGATAGCCGTAAGCTTCCTGCGGAGAAAAGATCTCCGGTTCCGTGACTATTTCGAGCAGAGGTATGCCGCAGCGGTTGAGATCTATTCTTGTATAATCTTCACCCAATTCGGGGTGAAGGGATTTGCCGGCATCCTCCTCGAGATGGATCCTTTTAAGGCGAACAATATTTTCTTTTTCACCGGGATGAAGGCGGAAGGCCAATTCCCCACCTTCCCCTATCGGCTGGTCGTACTGCGAAATCTGATATCCTTTGGGAAGATCCGGATAGAAATAGTTCTTGCGGGCAAAGATCGAACGCAGGCGAACCGTGCCGCCGACGGCCAGAATCATCCGCATAGCATACTCCACCGCTCTTTTGTTGAGCACCGGAAGAGCTCCCGGCAAACCCAGACAGACCGGGCAGGTCAACGAATTGGGTGGGGCGCCATATTCCGCCCGACAGCCGCAGAAGATCTTACTCTCGGTCGTCAGCTGGGCATGTACTTCCAGCCCTATCACCGGCTCATATCCATCTATCTGATATTTGTCCACCATATCCTGTCAAATACTCTCAATCAGTTAACTACTTTCAAAAGAAAGGCATCAAGGATGGCATTGAATTTATCCGGCGCTTCCATATTGGACATATGCCCGACGCCCGGCAGAATTTCGAGCTGTGAATCAAGCATCGTTTCATTTAATATCTTCGCCAGGGGTGCCCAGGCCATATCTTTCTTCACGACTATGATTAGAGTTGGGATTCTGACGCTGGCCTAGAGCCGCACATCATCCCGATTGGGATAATTCCCTCTCATCGGGTCGAGCCAGGGCCTGCCGCTGAAATCATTCATCATAATCGCCAGTTTATCTCTGATTTCAATATCCTTCCTGACATAATATGATAGCGTCGATTCAATGAATTCAGTTTTCGCCGCTTCCACCCCCGCGGTTTTCAGTGTCTCGCTGAAATCGCGAAATTTGGTTGCCGGCATATATCCGGAAGCCACCGTATCGGCCAGAGTCAGCGACAAAAGCCGGTCCTGATGGTCAATGGCGAAACTCAAGGCGTCGCCTCCCCCCATCGAAAGGCCGACCAGATGAAAACGATGAAATTCCAGATGTTCACTCAGATTCAAGATATCATCAGCCCGATCCTCGCGAGCGTAACCGGTTTCAGGGCCGTCGGAACGGCCGTGGCCGCGGGCATCAAAGACAATTACGCGGTATTTCCTGGAAAAGTATTCCACTTGTTTTTCCCACATCCGATGATCAAGTGTGAAGCCATGAAGAAAAACCAGCGGTGTACCGTCGCCGCTCTCTTCATAATATATTCTTACCTTGCCCGAAATGATAAAAGGCATAATCTATGCTCTCAGTTTCTCCAAACGCGATGCCGCCTGAAAGAGTGACAGCTCATCGAAGGCCCGCGCCATGAATTGGATTCCGACCGGACGGCCATCGGCAACGGTGCCGCAGGGTACAGATATTGCCGGAATTCCGGCCAGATTGGCCGGTGCGGTGTAGATATCAGATAGGTACATCGCCAGCGGGTCGGTCAGCCTTTCCCCCATCCGGAAAGCCGCCGTGGGTGAGGTCGGCGTGATCAGCAGATCTACTTCCTCAAAAGCCTTTTCGAAATCGATGCGGAGCAACTCTCTCACCTGCTGGGCCTTAAAATAATAGGCCTCATAATAACCGGCGGAGAGGACATAGGTACCAAGAAGAATTCTTCGTTTCACTTCCACCCCAAAACCGGCCCGGCGAGTTTTATTATACATGGCGATCAGCTCATCATCCTTTTCACGAAGGCCATATCGAATACCGTCATATCGGGCCAGATTGGAGGAGGCCTCCGCATCGGCGATGATATAATAGATGGCAATCGCCAGGGGGCTGTGGGGAAGCGAAATCTCCCTCACCTGATGACCGTTCTTCTCAAACAGCTTTATTGCGCTTTCAATATTCTCTGCTACATCAGCATCCAACCCTTCCCGGAAAAATTCCAGCGGGATTCCAAATTTAAACTTCCGCTCGCTTTCAACGAGCGATGGATAATCGGGATGATTGAATGCCACCGAGGTGGAATCGTTTTCATCCCGGCCCGAGACGACACTGAAGGCCAGAGCAATATCATAGCAATTTCTCGCCAGCGGGCCGATCTGATCCATCGATGAGGCAAAGGCCACCAGACCATAACGGGAAATGGCACCGTACGACGGTTTAAGTCCGTACACCCCGCAGAATGCGGCCGGCTGACGCACCGAACCGCCCGTCTCCGACCCAAAGGCAATCGGCACGATGCCCGAGGCGACTGCCGCCGCCGAGCCGCCGGAGGAGCCGCCGGGAACCAACCCCTCCCCGACCGGATTCTTCACCGGCCCATAATACGAGTTCTCATTCGAGGAACCCATGGCGAATTCATCCATGTTGGTCTTGCCGATGATGATGGCATCGGCTTCAATCAATCTTCGCGCACAGGTGGCATCATAAGGAGGGATAAAACCGTCAAGGATATGCGAAGCACAGGTGGTGGGATAATCGGTCAGGCAGATATTATCTTTGAGTGCAATCGGGACTCCGGCCAGGGGGCCGATTTTCTCGCCGGCGGCGATCTTGCGATCAACCGCCTCCGCCTGCTTCATGGCCTTCTCCCCGGTCAGGGTAATAAACGCATTCAGACCGCGGCCGGTGCTTTCAGCCGCAGCCAGCGCCTCGGAGCAGATTTCGACCGCACTGAACCTTTTCTTTTTCAGGCCGTCGATTATTTCGCTGGCCGGCAGATTATGGTTGTCGGCTATCACAGGAAAGGCAGATATTTGCTTATTTCATAGTCGGTGACATTGATGCGATATTCGTCCCACTCCACTTTCTTGTTGGCGATCAACTGCTCAAAGATGTGGTCACCGAGCGCTTCGCGCACCAGTTTTGATTTTTCGGTTTCCCTGATGGCGTTTTCCAGCGAATCCGGAAGAGCATCTATCTTTTTCTTGGCGCGTTCCTCGGCCGTCATAGCAAAGATATTCTCCTCCACCGGATCCGGCAGCGCATATTTCTTTTCGATACCGGTCAACCCGGCGGCCAGCATAACGGCGAACGCCAGGTACGGGTTACAGGCCGGATCGGGAGAGCGAAGTTCGACCCTGGTTGATTTTTCATGCCCGGTTTTGAACATCGGCACCCGCACCAGGCTGGAACGATTGCGGCACCCCCACGAGATATAAACCGGCGCCTCAAAACCTACCACCAGTCGCTTGTAGGAGTTCACCCATTGATTCAAAACCAGGGTGATTTCCTTGACATGAGTCAGAATTCCGGCTATGAATTGCTTGGCCATTTCGGAAAGATGATAGGGATCGTCCTTGGCATAGAACAGGTTGGTGTCCCCCTTGAAAATCGACATATGGTTGTGCATCCCCGAGCCATTTTCGGCGTGGAGCGGCTTGGGCATAAAGGAGGCGTAAATTTCATTCTCAGCGGCGACCTCTTTAACGACAAACTTATATATCTGGGCGAAATCGGCCATCACCAGCGCCTCCTGGTACTTCAAATCGATCTCCTGCTGGCTGGGAGCAACCTCATGGTGTGAGCATTCCACCGGAATCCCCAGCAGCTCCAGGGCGGTCGTGGTCTTCTTGACCACCTGTGTCCCCAGGTCAAACGAGCCATAGTCGAAATACCCCCCCCGGTCGAGAATCTGAGGTGTCAGTTCATCCTTGAAATAGAAAAACTCCAATTCCGGCCCCATATAGGCGCTCAATCCCTTCTTGGCCAGCTTTTCCAGCATTCTTTTGAGAGCCCAACGGGGGTCGCCGGCATAGGGGGTGCCGTCATGGTTCTGGATATCGCAGAACATCATAGCCGTTCGCTCGCCGCCGATATCCCAGGGGATGATGCGGAAAGTCCGCAAATCCGGGATAGCCATCAAGTCCGATTCCTCGATACGGACAAACCCCTCGATTGAGGAGCCGTCGAATCCCTGCCCCCGCTCCAGAACCGTCTCGATTTCGGAACGGGTGATCGACATTCCTTTCAACCGCCCCAGAATGTCGGTAAAGTTAAGCCGGATATACCTGACTCCGGCATCGTCGATTAATCTTAAAACATCTTCCTTTGTTTTCGTCACCGTCTTTTCCTCCAACCTGAGAATGAAAACTAAATTTATGCTTTTTATTTTTCAAATCAAATCAAAATTAAGGCCCAAAATTGGTTGTGACACCCTTTACGGCGCAGCGGGAAATTTGATTGATATATCAGGAGGGGGTGGGCGGGAAGATGAAGTAGATGGCAGAGGTCTTTCTGCCTTCTGTTGGAAAAAGCAAGGGAATTCGATATTTGAAGCAATTTCCCGGGGCGAGGAGTGGATATATCCGCAGAGGGAGGATTTTACACTGATGAAAATGTCTTCGATTTCTGCACTAAATTGGGCCAACAGAAATCGTGGGGTGAACTCAATCTCGAATTTAGCAATCGTAAGTTTGAATTTAAAGTCATATTTGAAGATGAGGCTAAGCGAGAATTACTAGAAATATTAGATAGCTAAGTTAAGCCTCGGGCTCCTTATTCACCCGGACCTTGACCGAGATTATCCTTTGCCCCCTGACTTTATCCACTTCGATTTGAATATCTTTCCATTTCAATTTCGTGCCGACCGCCGGCACCGATCCGACCAGATCATAAATAAGCCCGCCGACCGTTTCGAATTCCCCGGCATCATAGTCAAGTTTCAATTCCTCGACTAATTCCTCAAGCGAAATCCCGGCGTCAACCAACAATGAATCATCCGGCAACTTCACCATCTCCGCCGATTCATGATCATGCTCATCCTGAATGTCCCCAAAAATCTCTTCCAGAATATCTTCCATGGTCACTAATCCCGAGGTCCCGCCGTACTCATCAACAACAATCGCCACATGCACCCGGCTGGCCTTGAACTCGGCCAGCAGGTCGCTGATTTTTTTTGACTCCGGGACAAAATGTACAGGGTGCATATATTGGGTGATATCAAAAGAGGTCTCATCGACCGGAAGCGGAAGGCGCGTGAAGAGGTCCTTGATATAGAGAATCCCGATAATCCTATCGAGGTTTTCATCATAAACCGGGAAACGAGAGAAACCGAATTCCCTGGTGAGGTTTCGTACATCCTGCAGACTGATATTCTTATTCAGTCCTTTCATATCAATTCGCGGCACCATCACTTCGCGCACCTCGGTGACATCGAGTTGAAATATCTGTCCGATCATCTCTTTCTCGTTTTCCTCGACAATCGGCTGGCCCACACCGGCCTGCTCCGCCAGCGATTCAATGGCCCGCTCCACAATATCCTCTTTCTGTTCCTCGGTCACATTCTCGGGATAGGGACGTAATGTCTTTTCATAAAGACGGATAAAGGGACGGAACAGACGATATAGAAGGGCAAACAGGGGAATATATTTCAGAACCGTACGATTGACATGATGCAGTGCCCGCTTTCGAGGAAAGTACTCCATGAAAATCAGATATAAAGTCCAGACGGCCAGAAGGACGGCCATGAAGGTAATGGTGGAATTATACTGATACTTCTCGATAAGCACTTGTGCGAATAGGATTGCCAGAAAAGAGGTCAGCACCATAACGAAGGACTTGATTATGACCGTAATCTGCAGCGATATCCGCGGGTTGGCCACCGCCTCGGAAAGATACCGCCTGCTGAACGAGGACATCCTGGCCGAAATGGTCGCCAACTCATCCTGGGCGAGATAAGCCGCCAGCGAATGAAGTGAAAAAACATAGCCGAGATAGTATATAAAAATAATCAGGGCCGGGTAAAGCAGCAATTGCATTATTTGATCCTTCCCAGATAATGTCGTTCCCGGGCCTCCATAACAGACCGATCACTATCCCTGATATGGTCATAACCAAGAAGGTGCAACGCCCCATGACAACAGAGCTGCAGAATTTCGGCGGTCAGGCTGAGGCCATCTTTTCCGGCATACTTACCCGCCGTTTCAATCGATATATAGATTTCGCCGAGCATGGAATCCTTGACTGATACATCATTAATATTGAAAGATAGAACATCGGTTGCTTGATTAAGGCGGCGGTATTTTCTGTTAAGCTTCTTTATTCCCCTATCGTCAAGGAAAATAATATTGACCGTGGTTGACCTGACCTTTTCCCCATTGGAAATGGCCGCCAGCAGGGCGGCAATTTTCTTGCGGGGAATTCTGCCTGCGGCGGCGGCAATGATATTGCCTCGAATCATTCCTTCTCCTCTTTCTTTGGATATTCTATTCGTGAATGAAAAACGCCGGTCAGAATTTGTGTAAACGATTCGGTGATATCGGCCAAATCTCTGAGCGTGAGTGGGCAATCCTGCAGCTCGCCCGACTGGATACGTTCGCTTATGATGCGCTGCACCAGGTTTCTGATACGGGCCGGCTTCGGCTCGGAAAGAGTACGACTGGCCGCCTCGACCGTATCCGCCAGCATGACGATGGCGGTTTCTCTGGTTTGCGGTCGCGGGCCGGGATAGCGATAATCATCGACCGAGGGATCTGCGATCCCCGCCTCTTTGGCCTTGTTCAGGAAATAGTTCATGGTCATGGTGCCATGATGCTCCTCGATAAAATTGAGCACTTCATCAGGGAGATCGGCTTCCTCACCGAGCCAGCGACCTTTCTTGACATGCGAGGCCAGGATAATGGCCGACATTGAGGGAGCCAGACCATCATGCTTTGATTTGATTCCGAGTTGATTTTCTACGAAGTACTCCGGAATTTCAATTTTCCCGATATCATGATAGTAGGCGCCGACCCGGGCCAAAAGCGAGTTGGCGTCAATCGCCTTAGCGGCCGCTTCGGCCAGATTGCCGACCAGAATGGAGTGGTGATATGTTCCCGGCGCTTCCAGAGAGAGTCTTTTGAGCAGCGGGCGGTTGAGATCCGAGAGCTCAAGGAGCGTGATGTCGGTTGTGAAACCGAACAGCGATTCAAACACCGGCATTATCCCGATTGACAGAAGCGGTGTAATGATGCTGTTGGCCAACCCAAAACCAAACAAATTCAACAGCTGCCCCGGCGGCGATACTTTGAACGACTCCAGGAGATATATCAACGCTATATAGGTAATCGATAAGTAGGCAATAGAGCGGAAAAATTCGGCGCGATTCCTGACTCTCTGCGTGGAATAGCAAGCCACGGTCCCAACGATAATGGTAATCAGAACCAGGGAGAAATTGAATCGGTGCAGGACGCCCAGCAATAGGGCCAGAATGAAGGTATTGAACGTGCCGATCTGAGCATCGAATAAAACCGTTACCAGAAGAGAAAATATCGCTATGGGAAAGAGATAGATCGAGAGATCGAGCCTGATACCGATCAGGTAGATGAGAACCAACTCCAGACCATAAATCAGAAATAATGAAAGGATTTTCGGATTGGAGAGGTAAATCCGGCGATGGAAATAGTACAGATACAGATAGAGCATCAAGAAAGAAATCAGAATCAGCAGGAATCTGGCCAGGACCGGCAGATAAGGCGCATACCAACCCTCGCCTCTGGCCGAGGTCTCCATCTGACGGTACATCGATTCCATTATTTTTTCCTGGCGATCGCTGATACGACTTCCCGCCCGGGTAATGATCTCCCCCTGCATAACCACTTCACTCACGGGTGAAATCTCGGCTCTGGCCGCCTCCTGGCGTGACTGCATCTCATGAATATCCACCGCCAGGTTGGGAATGATGAAGTGCCGCCCTAATTCATAATAAATGTCGACATCGATGGAATCGCTGATTAATCGATTGTTGAGCGCCGCGAGAAAATTCACATAGGCACGCGGAACATCCAGGAGCTTGTCCCGCACCAGAAAAACCTCTCTCTTATCAATACTTACGATTACCGGGCGAATTCTCGGTTCAGGCAATGACTCCATGCTCGGCAGCACGCCGGAAAAATAGATGTCGTCTTTCAATATTTCCTGAATGACCGTCCTTACGTGGAAGATATTTCCCCCACGAAGAAGTTTCGTAATCACGCCGCCGTCAAGAAAAGGAAACCGGAGGTTGATATCGTTGCTCATGAAGGCAATCAAACTGTCGGCATTAATTTGCATGCGGGCACTTTTCGGTTTGGCTCTTATGATTTTGACCGCGGAATCGACGCTGTTCATAAATTGGCTCAGGCGGGACAGGACGGAATCCACCACGCGGCTGTCGTATTTGAGAAGTATCGGAACGGCTTCAACGGCCGCTTTCCTTTCTTCCTGCATTTCCTGCGGCGATTTAGCGACCGTAATCTGAAAAGGAGCGATAATGTCATCAAAGGCAATCTCCCCCCTCCTGGGAAAATCGAGAGGGAAAAAGAGATTCTCGCCCGGATAAAGGAGGGCAATAAGTAATGCGGCCGTGATGAGCAGAATGAATTTTTCAATCCGGCTGCGTGCGCCCGTGGCAGGTGACTGACGCGTCTCCGCCTTGACCTTGAGAACTTTCTTGAAAAACCTTTTGAGTTTTAAAAGGATTCGATACATATCGGAGAGACGGCTCTCCCCTACTCCTTTCGACGGCCCTTCTCATATCGTTCATAGGCACGGATGATTTTCTGAACGAGAGGGTGACGGACGACATCCTTGTCCGACAAATAAACGAACTTTATCCCTT
The DNA here is from genome assembly GCA_026397505.1 of Candidatus Zixiibacteriota bacterium. Taxonomy (NCBI): domain Bacteria; kingdom Pseudomonadati; phylum Candidatus Zixiibacteriota; species Candidatus Zixiibacteriota bacterium. The sequence continues at coordinate 3,849 of JAPLUR010000041.1, read as the reverse complement.
CGATTCCGGTCAATATCTTCTGAATTACAATCAACCCGGAATTCTTTTTATCTTCCAGATCAATCTGGGTTACATCGCCGGTAATAATTGCTCTGGCCCCCTCACCCAGCCGGGTCAAAAACATCTTCATTTGGGCCGGGGTGGTATTCTGGGCCTCATCGAGGATGACAAAAGTATTGTTCAGTGTCCTTCCGCGCATGAAAGCAAGAGGAAGAATCTCGATAATACCGAGTTCGATCAATTTCTTGATTTTTTCGGCGGCCATCATCTCATGCAGGGCATCATAGACGGGTCGCAGATACGGATCGACCTTGGCGCGGATATCTCCCGGCAGAAAACCGAGCGACTCCCCGGCTTCAACAGCGGGACGAACGAGGACGATCCTGCTGACCTCATGGTTCTTCAGGGCCGCCACCGCGACCGCAACGGCCAGGTAAGTCTTGCCTGTTCCCGCCGGACCGATGGAAAAGACAATATCATTCTCGGCGATAGTATCCAGATAAACCTTCTGCCCAACCGTCTTCGGCCGCACCGTCTTCTTGAGCGCGGCATTGGCCATTTGATTGGCGGCAATTAATTCCGCCGGGCCGCCGCCGGCTTCTTTAACCATTTCCATGGAATAATTGAGATATTGCTCCGTTATGAAAGCTCCCTGTTCCAGGCGAGCCATCAGGTCTTTAAAGAGACTGACCACCTGCTCCACCTCCTCCGGTTTTCCCTCGATTGCGATTCTGTCGCCGCGGGCGACAATGGAAGCGGTGAAACCCTTTTCAATGGCCCGAAGGAAAATATCGTTCTGCCCGAACAGCAACCTCGGGTCGAGGCCTTCAAGATAGACAGTTTTGGATATTTTCTGTTCTGTTTCCGTACTCATTTGCCCTGCGATATTATGGAATCATCCAGGCGCAGTCCCAGTTCACGCAACTGCTCCGGGTCGATGTCCGAGGGTGCGCCATCCATCAATGAGGCGGCCGAGGCGGTCTTGGGAAAGGCGATCACCTCGCGGATACTCTCGGCGCCGGTCATGAGCGCCACAATCCTGTCCAGCCCGGCGGCAACACCTCCATGCGGCGGGGCGCCGTATTCAAGAGCCCGCAGAAGAAAACCGAACATCCTTTCGGCCCGCTCGTTCGATATTCCAAGAATATTCAGCACCTTCTGTTGCAGCTCGCGCCGATTGATTCTTATGCTGCCCGATGCCAGCTCCGTGCCGTTGAGCACCAGATCATATTGCTCCGCCCGAATTCTCCGCAGTGGATGATCCGGGTGACCCGGAGGCAGTGTGGTGCGATCGGCTTCATCCAGAAAAGGCAGATCCTCCTCGACCGGATTGGAGACTATATTATGCATGGCATCCAGGCGTTTTTCCTCTTCATTGTATTCAAAAAGCGGGAATCGTGTCACCCAGAGAAATTTCCAGCTCTTGGCATCTATCAGATTGTGCGCTTTCCCCAGGTGCAGTCTTATCTGTCCCAGAATCGATTCCGCCTTTAATCTCTTATCGGAAATTATGAAAAGGGCATCACCGGCCGCGACCTCGGCTTCGGCGCAGATTAGGTCTTTCAATTCCTCGCCGATGAATTTGGTAATCGGCGACCGGTCGCCGTCCTTATGCTTCAATATATAGGCCAGTCCGCCGGCGCCCAGGTTTTTTGCGAATGCTGTAAGATCATCTATCTGCTTGCGGGAATAATCGGCTCCTCCTTTAAGACAGATACCCTTGACAACGCCGCCATTTTGTATGGAATCGGTAAAGACCCTGAACCCGCAATTCCTGGCTAATTCCGTGAGGTCGACGATTTCCATCGCAAAACGGATATCCGGCTTGTCGATACCCCAGCGGTTCATCACCTCGGCGTATTCAAACTGCGGGAATGGCGTTTCAATTTCAGCATTCAGTACCTTCTTGAACAGGTGCGCCATCATTCCCTCAGCCACCGCAAAGACATCCTCTTTGGTAACAAAGGACATTTCCAGGTCAATCTGGGTATGCTCGGGCTGACGATCCGCGCGAAGGTCCTCATCGCGAAGACAGCGGGCCAATTGGAAATAACGGTCAAACCCGGAAATCATCAGTATCTGCTTTAGAAGCTGCGGCGATTGCGGCAGGGCGTAAAATTTCCCTTTCTGGTTGCGACTGGGGACAACATAATCGCGCGCCCCTTCCGGCGTCGAGCGCATCAGGAGCGGCGTTTCAATCTCCAGAAATCCCTGGTTCGAAAGATATTCTCTTATCGCCATCGTGCAATGGTGCCGCACCCGGATTTTATCCTGCAGCGGTCGGCGCCGCAGGTCAAGATAGCGGTATTCCAGCCGGAGAACCTCGCTGGCATTGGTGTCATCTTCTATTTCGAATGGGGGGGTCTTTGATTCCGCCAGAATATGGAATTTATCTACCGCCACCTCAATTTCACCACTGGGAAGATTCTTATTCTCGGTCCCTTCCGGCCGCTTCTGCACTTTCCCCTCAACCGCGACCACAAATTCGTTGCGGGCTTTGGCGGCAATGGCAAAAACATCCCCCTCAACCTTGGTGGGATTAAGCATTACCTGAGTCACTCCATAGCGATCCCGAATATCTATAAAGAGAAGGCCTCCCAGATTACGGTATGACTGCACCCAGCCATTAAGGATTACCGATTCTCCAATATTCCCCGAGTTTAATTCGCCGCAAGTATGTGTTCGCTTCAGTTTTTCAAAAGGTGGCAATGAGTCTCCAATAACTTTATATCGTTTATATATTTAGTTCGGCATATAAAGAGTCTTTTTAACCATTTTCAGGCTCTCCTCAGCGCCCGAAAGTAACTAAACTGCAATAGAATGTCAATAGGAACAATACTGGACAAAACCTGTTATCATTTTCTAGATTATGCCTAACTTACGGCTTGACATTTCGATAGCAGGCACTATAAATTCTTCATTTTTATAGGCTTGCCGTCGATAGAATAGATTAAGTATGAATATTTCGCGATTTCTAAAAGAAGAAATGATTGTCCTGGATTTTCAGGTCGAGCAGGAAACTCCGCCCGAGGATCCCCTTTCGCACCGCTGGAAAGAAAGAAACAAAGAACGAATTCTGGCCGATCTGGTCAATATCCTTGACCTCTCCGGACGAACCGGCAACAACTGCAAGCTCCTGACCGACTTCATCAACCGGGAGCGGAAGGCCTCGACCGCCATCGGTCACGGAATTGCCGTTCCACATATCCGGTCGATGCAGGCCAAAGAATTCATTATGGCCTTTGCCCGCGTAAACGGGGGTTACGAATTTGACGCTCCCGATGGGCTTCCGGTGCAACTTTTCTTTGTCATGGCCGCCCCCCCTTATGATGACAGCTTTTATCTCAAGGTTTTCCAATCCCTGGCCACGGCATTGCGATATGAATCATTCCGACAGGAATTGATAACCGCTTCGGAACCGTACGATATAATCCGCGCTTTCAAAAATATTGAATAGGCTTTATTTTCTCTGATATTTCCCCATCAGAGATGCTTCCGCGACAATATGTCCCTTCATCCTTTCCAGTAAAACTTCCTTAGTGACACCCCTCACAACGGTTTCTTTGTCGATCTTCAACTCGATATCGAGCGCATACAGCTTGAAAAAGTAACGGTGCGGTTTTCCTTTGGGAGGGCAGGGACCGCCATAACCGTACTTGCCGAAATCATTTTTCCCCTGCGAAAATGTCTGAACCCGGCCCTCAACCCTGACCACCGGATTGACTGCCTCCATGATTTTCTCGGAAAGTCCTCGCGCATAAGGGGGGATATCATAAAGCACCCAGTGCACCCAGGTTCCGGCCGGGGCGTCGGGATCATCACATATTAAAGCCAGCGATTTTGCCGAAC
>JAPLUR010000040.1 GCA_026397505.1 Candidatus Zixiibacteriota bacterium | reverse complement strand
CTCACCCAGTACAATATCAATGGAGCCGATGGCGGCGATAACGTCGGCGACCAGCCTTCCCTCAATCATTTTAGGCAGAGCCGAAAGATTGACAAATGAAGGGGGACGTACCCGCATCCGATGCGGCATGTTGGTTCCATCGGAGGAAATATAATAACCGAGTTCACCCTTGGGAGACTCGATCGCCTGGTAAACCGCTCCTTTCGGCGGCTTGAAACCCTCGGTGATAATCTTGAAATGGAATATGAGAGATTCCATTTTAGAGAGAACATCTTCCTTGGGAGGAAGCACTATGCCCGGAGCATGAACCCGAAAAGGTCCGGCAGGCATACTATCAAGCGCCTGCTGCACGATCCGGAGCGACTGCCGCATTTCCTCCATCCGGATCAGGTATCGGTCATAGACATCGCCATTTTTTCCAAGCGGCACATCGAATTGAAATTTGTCATAACCGCAATAGGGATTGGTTTTGCGGACATCATAGTTAACCCCGGAACCGCGGAGGGTCGGGCCGGTGAGACCGCAGTTGACGGCATCATCGGCGGAAATATATCCGACACCGATAGTCCGTTTGCGGAAAATCTTATTGTCGGTTAGGAGGCGCTCGTAATCTTTTATCCGGTCGGGAAGCACTTTGAGAATATTTCTTACTTTTCGGTCGAAGTCTTCAGGCAGGTCGTAGGCCAGCCCGCCGATGCGGAAGTAGGTGGACATCATACGCTGACCGGAACAGGCTTCATATATATCAATGATCATCTCCCGTTCGCGAAAAGCATAGAGAAGCATTGACATGGCACCAATATCCAGAGCATGAGTGCCGACCCAGACAAGGTGCGAGGCAATTCGGGTCAATTCGGTCAGGAGGACGCGCGCATAGATTACTTTTTCCGGCATTTCCAGTTCGAGAAGCTTTTCCACAGCCAGACAATAGCCGAGATTATTGGACATGGGGGCCAGATAATCCATCCGGTCGGTCATCGGAATGACTTTATAGTACAGCTTTGATTCGGCGTTCTTTTCGATACCGGTATGAAGATATCCGATATGGGGGGTCGCCTTGACCACGGTTTCGCCATCAAGCTCCAGCTCCACGCGCAGAACGCCGTGGGTGGCCGGATGCTGCGGCCCCATATTGAGGGTCATGGTTCTCTTGCCGGCGGCTTCGGTCACAGAATCAGCTCCGGCGGTTCGTCTTTATTATATGAGAACTGCGGCACTTCGTAAGTCAGCGGGAAATCTTTGCGGAGCGGAAAACCCTCTAATTCATCGGGCGTCACAATCTTTTGCAGGTCGGGATGACCGATGAAGATGATACCCATCAGGTCGTAGACTTCCCGCTCGAGCCAGTCGGCGGTATGCCAGAGATAGGTCAGAGAGTCAATTTCCGGCTTTTCATTGGACAATTTTACTTTCAGGAAGAAACGATATCTATTTTTGAGCGAAAAGAGATTATAGATAACTTCAAAGCGGCCATCGGCCGCTTCAGGATTGTCTAACCAATCCAGGGAGCAAATATCCGAAAGAAAATTGAATGCAAAATCGGGATGCTTCTGAAGAGATTTGCAGATATCAAAAAGATATTCCTTCCGAATATAAAACGACAGTTGGTTTCGGAAAAAATCCTCCCGGATGACGACATCCGGGAAAACGGTTTTGAAGAATTCTCGCAGTTTATCTTCCATAGCTTTCAGTATTTCCCGCGCCACTCCTGAATAATTTCAGATCGACAGATGAATTTTGAGGTCAAGCTGCCGGTTTTCCTCTATTCCCTTTAAGAGATTCCTGTTCGACCTTCTTGTAAAGCTTGAGTATTCCTTCCATCAACTGCTCGGGACGCGGCGGGCAGCCGGGGACATAAATATCGACCGGGATGATCTTATCGACGCCCTGAACAATGGCGTAATTGTTGAAAATCCCGCCGCAGGAGGCACAGGCACCCATGGAGATGACCCATTTGGGATTGGGCATTTGATCGTAAAGGCGTTTCACCACCGGCGCCATTTTTACCGAGACCCGGCCGGCGACAATCATCAGGTCGGCCTGGCGGGGGGATGGCCGCATTACTTCCATGCCGAAGCGAGCCAGATCGAAGTGGGGAGCAAAGGCGGAAATCATTTCGATGGCACAGCAGGCCAGACCGAAACCAAGCGGCCACATGGAGCGCTTGCGGGCCCAGTTGACCATTTTATCGAGCGAAGTGAGGATTATCGAATCGGGAATTTTCTCTTCTAATCCCATTTTAAAGCTCCTTTCCCAAGGATGTAAAAATAACCTACTAACAGGATTACGACAAATACCAGCATTTCGACAAATCCAAACATGCCCAACTGTTTATAGATCACCGCCCAGGGGTAAAGAAAGACCACCTCGATATCGAAAATTATGAACAAAATGGCGACAAGATAGAATTTTACAGGGAATCTCTCTTTGGTATCTCCGACCGGTTTGATGCCGCTTTCATAAGGTTCCCCTTTGGCGCCGCCCCGCGTGCGACGGCCTAAGATGATGGAGAGAAGGGCCATAACGACGGCGATAACGGCCACCAGCACAACGAGAAAGAGAATCGGGAAGAAGGTCTCAAACATTTTCAATCCAATATTTTCAATTGGTCAAAATAGAAACTCCGATTAATCAAGTCAACAATTATTTGTGAAAATATTAACCATGAAGAAAATGCGCGAGACAAGGAATATGGAGCGGAGATTTTTCCGGGGGTTATGCTTCAATCCGTGCCGATTGTCATTACTATATCAATAATGGAATATTACAGTCCAATTCTAATATGATTGGAAAAAATCCAGCCTTTGTCCCCTTTGTATACCTCGACCCGTTAGATTCCATTCTCGGACGGAGCAAATTCGAGCTTATCTCCTTTTGATTCGGCCATGATACGCCCGTTGCCGATCAGCCGGATGATTCCCTTCTCGGGGGTATGGGTCAGCAGCAGGGCGCCTTCAAAAGAGGATAGAGTTCCGCCGCAAATGACCCATTCGCCGCCGCGGTGGCCATAGAATTCGAAGCCGGAGGCTTCGCCCCAGCGGTAATTGGAAACGAAAAGGCGGCAATCGCGGATTGCATCATACAACTGGCGGCGGGCGACAGTCAGGTCTCTGGAGAGCTTCTCGGTGAGGAGAATGTGTGTGCGCAAGGATTTGAACTGGACTTTGTAAGGGAAAATGGTGATGCGGAAAGGTCCCATTCGGTAAGGATAGCCATGGACATCAATCGCTGCCAGTCCGGCCACCTTGCGCCGGCGGCTGAGTTCATCCCACTTTTGGAGAATTCGGTCGGTTGGCGAGCGCATAAAACGGCGGGGTGAGAAGACCATTTTTATTTTATTGTATGGTTTGAGGTTCTCCATCCATTCCGACATCTGATTCCATATTTCAATGCCATCGTACCCCTGGGCATCCCAGGCCAGCCAGGGATAGGATGGGTATTTCCCCAGCCGGGGACGAATTTCATCGGGATGCGCGATTATACCCAGGGCCCCCTGCAATTTCCCCTCCGCCACATATTCCTGAGGGGTCATGTCGGCCGGAAGCACCCGATTGGTTTCAAAGAGAAGATAATGGTTGCAGTCTTCCCGATCGTTATGTTCATATCCCACCAGAACCAGAGTGTTCTTATAGAAGCCTTCTTTGCCCGCTTCGCGTGACTTAAGGATCATATGGTCGGAGACCAGGATAAAATCCAGGCCCGCCGAGCCGGCGATTTCGGCGACTTCATCGATGGTTTTGGTACCATCGGAATCAGTAGTATGAATGTGTATGCAGCCTTTATATTCGTGATATTTGGCACTGCCAAGCATAGCTTTGTCTCCGGGGCTATCCCTTGTGTCCGGGAAGTTTTCGGAAAATGAATAAACCGATACTCATCATAATTACTAATGAGATTACGGCCAGGCGATAAGGAAGTTTGTCTGCGGCCGGCTGGGAAAGGCCCAACAGCGACACCATTCCTTTTCCCAGCGGGCGAGCCGGGTTGAAAAGATAAACGATGATTCCCCATACCACCGGGCCGAGCACTGCGGCCGCCCGGCCGGAAAGAGAATAAAGGCCAAAAAACCGTCCCAGCTCTCCCCGGGGGACCATTTCGGCCAGAAGGGGGCGGGAGATAGTCCAGAGTCCGCCGAGAAGCGCGCCCATCATCGAACCAAGAACGTAAATCAGCATCCTGTCCTGAACGAAGGCAAATAATAAAAGGACCACCAGCCAGCCGGATATTATGACATTCATCATGTGCTTCAAGCTGGCGTTCCGTGAAAACCTTCCAATAAGGTATGAACCGGCCATGGCGGAGATCGTGGAAATGATTAGGAAAATGGTCAGATCGGCATCGGAAAAACCGAGCACTATGGAGGAGAAAATGCCCATATTCAGGATGACGGTGGCGACAGCATCCTCGAAGAAATAGTCGGCAATCAGGAAACGAAGAACGCCGGGATATTTCCGAGTGTCTTTGATACCCTCCCAGACCTCGCGGTAAGCTTTTTTAATTTCCACTTTGTGATCGGGCAGGCCGGTCTTCTCTTTGACCCAGATAAAAGTCGGCAGGGCAAAAAGGAAGAAAAAGATGGCTGTCGGCAGGAAAGCGCCGGTCTTGCCGGTACCTTCTATTCCGGGGATATGAATTCCGAAGATATTCCCGGTCACCGCCGGGAGGACAAAGATCATGCCGAAGATAGCACCGAGATAACCGATGGCGACGCCGAAACCGGAGACGAACCGGGCATTGGGACCATCGGCCACCGAATAAAGAAGGGAATTATAGAAGACCATTCCTCCTTCATAGAAGAAATTCGACAGGCCGAAGACTATTATTAAGACAAGAAATAATGTTGCCGGAAGGAGCGGTATGATACCGATCGAGATGCAGCAGAACAGGGTGAAGAGAAGCAGAAAGAGTTTCTTCTTATGAGAATGGTCGGAAAACGCTCCGAGCGCCGGCATGATGAGGCCGACCAGAAGCATCGAGAGCGAATAGGCGATATCATAGTACAGGCCATCGCGGCCGAGGTCCTCGACCACCCAGCGCTTGAAATAAAGCGAGAGGATATTCATCGAATAGATGGTATTGGCGAAGTCGTAGAGCGACCAGCTAAGGACCTCTCTGCGAAAGATGACGGCGGGAGTTTTCAAAGTTCCAGAATATCAGAAATGGTTAACATTCCGTCTCGAATCAGAAGCAGAAAATCGGGCAATTCCAATCCGAGATTGGAGCAGGCGGCGATATTTTCGCGGGTGGCGCCGGCGGCAAATCGTTTTTCCTTGAAGCGACGCAGCATGAATTCGGCATCAATATTGACCAGTTTCTTTGAGGGATGCATGAGAGCGCAGGCGACCAGAAAACCGGTGGCGGGATCGGTGGCGTACAAGGCCCAATCAAGCCGCGTGCGGCATACGGCATGACCGGGGTGGCAGTGGATAGCATAAATCATTTCCGGCGGCAACGAAAATTCCTTGAGCCAGTCCTCGGTGATGAAAGTGTGTTTCTCCGGCTGTTTGACGGTAACATCGTAGTCGAGGTCATGCAGAAGACCGGTCAGGCCCCAGAGATTTTGATCCTCGCCGAAATGCTCCGCCAGACGAATCATCCCGGCTTCGACGGAAAGGATATGCTTTCGGAGATTCTTATTGGTAATTTTGGCTTCCATCAGAGCCAGAGCGGTGTTGCGGTCAATCATAAACGGCCTCGTTAAAGTTCAACGGAGCAATTATAAGCGATTGGCGACGAAAAGTCAAAGAAGGCGAAGGCCGTGTCGACTCAAGATTGAAGGCGGCAAGAGTGTAGTAAATATTGTTCATTATTCAAGTGGCGGATCGCAGGCCGCGATCAATCGCAAATATTGTGGACCCGCTCCGGTAATGTCAATATTAGTGTGGAAATTGGTATATCCTTTTTTTCATTTATTTAGGCTGCTTTTTGTATCATGTTTTTGATGGTTTTTATTATTTCATTGTTTCTGTGCCATTTATGA
>JAPLUR010000039.1 GCA_026397505.1 Candidatus Zixiibacteriota bacterium | reverse complement strand
ATCAGGCCTCCTCATCTGAAATGTTCGGAAAAGTCCGGCAGGTTCCCCAGACCGAGGAGACCCCGTTTTATCCCCGTTCACCCTACGGCGTGGCCAAAGCCTATGGCCATTTTATCACGATCAATTATCGTGAAAGCTATGGCATACACGCCAGCTCCGGGATTCTTTTCAATCATGAGTCCCCCCGCCGCGGCCTCGAATTTGTCACCCGCAAAATTACCGATGGCGCCGCCCGGATAAAATTAGGACTGGCCGAGAAACTTGTTCTGGGAAATCTCGATGCCGAGCGCGACTGGGGTTTCGCCGGGGATTATGTCAAAGCGATGTGGCTGATGCTTTAGGAGGAAAAGCCGGGAACCTACGTAATTGCAACCGGCAAGAGCCATTCAGTCAAAGACTTTGTCGAAGTATCGTTTGGCTATCTAAATCTTGATTATCTTGACTACGTCGTGACCGATCCCCGTCTGGTGCGCCCGGCCGAAGTGGACCAGCTTCGGGGCGATGCCTCCCGCGCCCAAAAGGATTTGGGGTGGAAGCCGGAGGTTGATTTCGAGGGGCTGGTTAAGATGATGGTCGATGCCGATCTGGAAAGACTCCGTGCCAAGAAAAAGTAAGGCCATAATTACCGGGGTTGCCGGCTTTGCCGGTTCCTACCTCGCTGAAAAACTTCTCTCCGAAGGATTGGAAATCTACGGCCTCCTTGCACCACCTGAAAAGACCGATAATATCGCGCAGATTTCTCGGCAGATACATCTCGACCGCTTTGATCTGACTAATCGGGCGAAGATGGCCGCTTATGTTAAGAAAATCAAACCGGACTATATCTTCCATCTGGCCGCTATGGCCTCGGTGGGGCAATCGCTCCAGTTTGAGCGACTGACTTATGAGGTGAATATCTTCGGAACACTGAACCTTCTCGAGGCGGCCATGGCCGCCCGGAATTTGCGTAAGTTCCTGCTGGTTGGCTCCGCCGACAGCTACGGAATAATCAAGCCCAAAGGAAAAATTATAAAAGAAACTGATCCATTCCAGCCGGTATCCCCCTATGGAATATCCAAAGCGGCGGCGGAATATCTGGCCGGGTATTATTTACATCAATATCATATTCCGGTCGTGATTGCCCGTAGTTTCAACCATACCGGCCCGCGGCAGAGTGATAATTTTGCCATCCCATCATTCTGCCGGCAGATTGCCGAAATTGAGCATGGCCTGCGTAAACCTCAAATGGCCGTAGGCGACCTCTCGGCCCGGCGCGACTTATCCGATGTCCGCGATATCGTGGAGGGGTATTTTCTCCTCGTCCAAAAAGGCAAACCGGGCGAAGTGTATCATCTCTGCTCCGGGCGAACCGTTTCCATCAAATCGGTTCTGGAAAAGCTCCTGAGAATGTCGAAGATAAAAATAAGAAAAGTAATTGATGAAAATCGTCTGAGAAAATCCGATATTCCCGTATTAAAGGGTGACAACAGGAAAGCTGTCCGGGAATTGGATTGGAAACCCCTATACAGCTTGGAAAAAACATTGAAAGATACTCTCGACTACTGGCGGGAGAAGGTCACTGAATAGATTTTTGGGAAGGTGCCAATATGATAAAGAATCTGATGAAGAAACTGGATGACCGCACGGCTAAAGTCGGTATTATCGGACTTGGGTATGTCGGTCTTCCCTTAGCCATAGAGTTCGCTGAGCAGGGATTCAAAGTCATCGGCTTTGATATTTCCGAGGCGAAGGTCAGGCTCATCAATGCCGGCAAGTCGGATATTGATGATGTCCCCGATAGCAGGGTGTCGGCTCTGGTAAAAGCAGGAAAGCTCTCGGCGACGGCCGATCCGAAATTGATCAAGCAGGTCGATACCATCTCCATCTGTGTCCCGACTCCTCTTTCCAAGACCAAAGACCCTGATGTCAGCTATATTCTGGCGGCTGTCAAGTGGGTGAAAGATTATCTCCACAAAGGGATGCTGATTATTTTGGAATCGACCACCTATCCCGGCACCACCGAGGACCTGATTCTGCCGATTCTGCACGAGACCGGTCTCAAAGTGGGGAAAGATTTTTTCCTGGCTTTCTCTCCGGAGCGGGTTGACCCCGGGAACCTGAAATTTACGACCAAGAATACCCCGCGTGTGGTGGGCGGCATAACGCCCAGTTGTACCAAGGCGGCCAAGGCTTTCTATGAAAATGTGGTGGGCAAGGTACAGCCGATGTCATCGACCAAGGCGGCCGAGATGGTCAAGCTTCTCGAAAATACTTTCCGTTCGGTTAATATCGGTCTGGTGAATGAGATGGCCCTGATGTGCGACCGGCTAAAACTTGATGTTTGGGAAATAATTGATGCCGCATCCTCCAAACCGTTCGGTTTCATGCCCTTCTATCCCGGCCCGGGACTGGGCGGACATTGTATCCCGATCGACCCGCACTATCTCTCCTGGAAACTGAAAAGCCTGAATTACTATGCCCGCTTTATCGAACTGGCCGGCGATATCAATTCGCATATGCCGGAATATGTTATTGACCGGATCCGCCGGATTCTTAACGATAACGACCGCGCCGTCAAAGGAACCAATATTCTGGTTCTGGGGGTCGCCTATAAGAAAGATATCAAGGACCTGCGCGAATCACCGGCGCTCGATGTCATCAAGCTTCTCCAGAGTGAAGGGGCGAAGGTATTCTACAATGACCCATTTGCTCCGAAAATAAAATGGAATAATTCTTATCTCCATTCCACAAAGCTGACTCCGGCGTTGATGCAGAAGGCCGATATGACCGTGATTCTCACCGACCACACCACGTATGATTATCAGTGGGTGGTTGACCATTCCAAATTGATTTTTGATACACGCAACGCTACCAAGAGAGTCCGCACCGGCCGGAAGAAAATATATCTTCTTTAAGCCTCTGGGGAATCCTGCCGAGGCGGGATTCCCCTTTTTGTTATTTTGTTGATTACTAAAAGGTTGCGATTCATTTCGTCATCCCCAAAAACTGAAATTTCCGCCTGAATTGCCGATAAATATATACTGCAGGCCCTCTTTTGAGGAAAAGATAAGAATGCCCGAAAATCTGTCCGAACAATTGCTGAAAGATCTCTCACGGCTGCTGGCCGATTTGATGAAGATCATCAAAGTGGTGGCGGTCTATCCGGAAAATAATCCTTTGCCGGCCAAACTGAAAGAATCGTTCAGCGAAAGATTCTCCGATTTGATTAAAGAGACCGGCGGCCTGGTTTTTGCGGTCGCGCAAAACAATCTGGTCTGGCAGAATCGAACGGTGTATGAAGACCGCTCAGCCGACGAGGCGCTGGCTCAGCTATTCCACCATGCCGGGATCACCGAAATATCATTTTCCTCCGAATTTGGTCTTCAGGAAGCCAATCTGTTTTTCCGAACCATGAAGACCTTTGTCAATCGGGAGGGGGGAGCCTCCGACCTGGTGGCCCTTCTCTGGCAGGCGCACATTCCCGGATTCGACTATTGTACCGTCGATGATTTTATTCTGCGGGAGTACGACGGCGGCATGATGGTACAGGAAAAAGGAGACGCGGGCGATCCCCTTACGGGTGGTAAGACAGAGAACGATGATGGCGGTCGGATAGTATATTCTAGTATTTTTCTCGATGATGACGGGTCGGTCGAGACCGAGTCCGCCCCGCCGACGCCGGGCTTTGGATTTGTGCCCGGAACAAGACCGCTTTTCCAGATGGGCGAGGGAATGGCCGAGCGCAAGATGGGATTGAATGCGGCGCCCTCCCTGAGCGGCGCCACCCTGCCGAATACCGCCCTTATTCTCAATGATGCTTTTGCGATGGATGAACTGGACAAGGATAAGGTAGACGAAATTCTCCGCCGCGATGCCGAATTCGAACCTTACCGCTCATCCATGGATCTCCTCCGCGAAGTTGTGGCCCAGGAAGACGATGCCGCCGAATTCGCCGAAACATTAATGACCCTTGAAAAGATGCAATCGGAATTTCTGAAGACGGGACAGCTGGCCGCGGCCGGCGAGATTCTCTCCTTTCTTCAGGAACTTAATCATCCGGCCGGAGGTCGCCGCCGGTACTGGCCGGAAAAAATCAAAGACGCCCTTGCGATGGCCGGTAGCAAAGAGAGGCTTGAAATTCTGGGAGCGATGCTCAACAGCAACGCCGGTATTACGGCCGAGGAAATCGAAAAATACCTGAATCATTTCGGTTGGGAAGCGCTCTCGGCGGTCACGGGGCTTTTGGGTGAGTTGGAGCATCGCCATCACCGCGAGGCGATCTGCCGCTATCTGACCCTGGCCGGGAAAGAGCATATTGATATTATTTCGAGGGGCATATTTGACCGCCGCTGGTTTGTTGTCCGTAATTCGGTCTCCGTGCTGGCCGCCATCGGTGGTGAGAAGGCCTTCAGCTATCTGGAGAAGGCAATTACCCATAATGAAGCAAGGGTGCGCCAGCAGATAATCAAAGGCCTGGCAGGTATGAAAGATCCGCAGGCGGTCGAAATTCTGGCGCGGCTGGTTTGGGATTCCGATGCCGTGGTCAGTCAGGCCGCCCTCGAGACAATTTTTCATTTGAATAGCGATGCCGTGCTTGATGCCGTCACAACCATCATCAACGATGACCGTATCGCCACCCTCAGCGCTCCCGACCAGGAAAATCTTCTGATTACATATTCCCGCCTTGGCGGTGAACAGGCCGCCGTCTATCTCGGGACTCTTATTTCCGGCTGGAAGCTGTTTATGAGAGAAGTCGATGATTTCTATCAGAAAATGGCCTTCAAGGCGCTGGGATATAACAAGTCGGAGAAGGCCGAAAGAATACTCCTGAAATATAATCGATCCTGGAGCCGCCGGATACGCAAAATGGCCGCTGAGGCGATGGCCTGCCGCCGTCGGGCCATTTATGGAGATAAATGATGTCAGTCGCCAAACTTGAAAAAGAACGGCTCGAAATTGCCGGAAAAGACGACCAGTCGCTGATAAACGCCCTCTTCATTCTTTTCAAAACCGCTCAGTATGTCGAGGCCAGCAATGCCACTTATCTGACCCAGTCCTCGAAATTCTATGTCATTTTCAGGCGGCTGGCGGAGGAATATGGAAAGATTTCTGTCAAGGCGATTGACGGGCGGATATTCATCTGCGATAAACTGGTCAAGTTTGACAGCGATGGTCTGGTGCGGGCGCGAAATGTCATGGACAGCTGGCACCTGCTCGGCATCGGCGGCATGATCCTCGATGACTCCCTCGATAATCGCAAGCTTGATAAGTTCATTCACCTTCTGGCAACCATCAAACTTCGCGAAAACAACATGGAGTCAATTTCCCAGAGACTGATTGATTTGGGAATTGACGGCATAACGCTTCTGAGTATCGAAGAGAAAGAGAAGAAGCCGGCTCTTTCGCTGGAGAAACGAACGATTCTGAAGCGGGCCGCCCGCGCGAATTTTTTCCGGGCCATCTCCGTGGTCGAGGATGTCATGGCGCGTGCCGCCGAGAATCGCGAGGTTGACTTGGGACAGGCCAAGCGGGTTGTACATTCCATGATCGACCAGATTGCCGAGGAGGAGTCGTATTTGATAGAGTTGACCTCAATCCGCGATTTCGATGAATATACTTATGCCCACAGCACCAATGTCTGTGTCTATGCCCTGACTATCGGAGTCCGCCTGGGGTTGGAACGCCAACGTCTTTCGGAGCTCGGCTTTGCCGCCTTGTTCCATGACATCGGCAAAGTGAAACTCCCCGGCGATCTTATCCGCAAACCGGATGCCTATGATGAAAACGACTGGATACAAATGCAGCGGCACCCCCGGCTGGGGGCCAAGACGATTCTGCGCAACCTTCGCTTTGATAGGCATGTGGCGCGGGCCGCGCGAGCGGCCATGGAACATCATATCAACGAAGATTTCACCGGGTATCCTTCGCTAATTGAGAAGCGACCGACCAACCTCTTCTCAAAGATTATTTCGATCGTCGATACTTTTGATGCTCTAAGTTCCGGACGGGTTTATCTCAAGAAGGCTATCCCGCCGGATGAAGTCCTGCGGAAAATGATGTATCAGATGTCGGTGAAATTCGATGCTTTTCTGCTCAAGCTGTTTGTCAACGTCGTCGGCATCTATCCGGCCGGAACGATGATCCTTCTCTCTTCCGATGAACTGGCCGTCGTTTCCAAAACCAATCCGGCGAACCTCTCCCGCCCCTGCGTCCGTATTGTCGGCGACCGCAGCGGTCCTTTCAAAGAATATCCGGACCTTGACCTGGCGCAGGCGGAAAATGCCTCACGCAAGATCGTACGGATAATCGATCCGGCCAAATATAAAATAGATTTGAAGAACTTTATTTTATCCGACCGCTAAAAGCAGCCGGTTAAAAATTGTAACTGATTCTCACGCCGAAATCGGATTTTTCATCCGCGCCCGCATCAAAAGAGAGCCCCTTGGGGTACTTGGGAAAACGGGCCAGATGCGCATCCACATAAGCATCAAACATCGAGATAAATATGGTCACCCCGGTCATCCAGGAGTAGAAATTGCGGTCATCCTTATCCCGCCGATACTTGGTATAAAGGACACCCTTAGTAATATCATCAGGGGCGGTGTCAAAGGCTTTCTTGGCATCCGCAGTCCGGTGGGCGTAGCGTACCAGATTGGCGATCAAATAAGTCTCGGTGGCGATGACAATTCCCGCCTTGAGGTACTTGCCGTTTCCCAGCTGTCCCCATCCAGGAACCAGAATCGACTTGAATAAGGCCGCGGTCGGATTTTGTGTTTTGCTGCTGTCAAGCGGGCGATCAACATAGTAGGCCTCAACCATCAGGCCCGGCGTGGAAATGATCTTGGTAGTATCGTTCGGAGGGAGGGAATCGTTCGTTGGTTGTGCCGCTGCTGTGCCCGCCACCAAAAGCAGAAAGAGACTTATGGCTATCAGAATAGAGTACCGCACCGTCTCCCCCTATTCTTTCTTCTTTTGATAAATCCTGATTTTCTTCTCGAAGATTTCGATTTCCAGAGTATCCGTGCGGCAGGTTGTGATCTCGCCGTCGATATAAAGCTTTTTTCCTTTGACCGGCGCAATCGATATTTTGCCTCCCCGAAACATTCTTATTTCATCCGAGTAGAGATATTTCTTCTTATAAATCTGCCGGATAAAGCTGCTGAGGATCGCCTTTCCCTGTCCGATATCGAAAATAATCTCCCCTTTGCCGTCCTCATCAAGCGAGGGTGAAACAAGAGGCAAACCAAGAGTGTAAGAAAGAAGGTTCAAATTTAAGAGCACCGGGCTGATATTGAATCGGAAAGCATCTATCTTAATCAAATACTCCTGCGGGCTGACCGCCGCCGCCGCGGCAGCGGTATAGCGCGACCAGCTTATCCCGAAACGGGGAATCCCTTTCTTATCAAGAAGCTCATGCAGTTCGGGAACGAGTCCCAGGCCGACCGAACCGAGAAAGAAACGGCCTCCGGCGAGTCCGTGATCGATCGAACGGCTCTGACGGGAAAGAATATGTTTCACCGCCGTGGCCGCGTCCGGGTCGCCAAGAAGGGAGCGGTAAAAATTGTTGAATCGACCAAGGGGGAAAATCCCCAGGCCGGGAGAGCGCCGGATGAGATGCTGGGCCGCCAGGTTGACGGTACTGTCGCCGCCGCAGGCAATGACCCCTTCGGGACGGGTGTTTATGATCCGTTTGACCTGAAAAACGGCCTCCTCGGCCGAAGAGGGCTCCAAGAGACGATACTCCAGACCGGCACGAGACAATTCCCCGGTCAGAAATTCCACTTTCTTTTTGGAATATCCGGCCGCCTGGTGATTGACCAGCAGATAAAAAAGCGGCCGATAACGCGGTTTATTATCTCTTCCCTGAAACCGTCTCATGCCGGTTGAGTGCATTTTTTCTATTCTATTTTCTGCAGAACCAATTTTGCGACCGGCTTGCCGCTGCTCGGATCTGTCGCTTCAAACATCACCGGGAGATTGTTCTTCTCTCGGCAGTAATAAGTAAAGTTGATCGCGCCAACATCACCGAGGCTTCTCACTTTAGCACATTTGAAAGTTCCGGCCGGTGTCGTGATCGTTGTATCGGTCAGAACCGAATCACCTTCCTCAAAAACCGTCACCGGCTGCCCGGTAAACGAAATAAAATTCACCATATTGAATTTTCGGGTCGTCCCCGTCTTGAACTCGGAATTGCGGGAGGTCAGCGCCGCGCCGACACTGGTGGTCAAATTGGCCGGAAAATATAACGTGCCGGAAGGTATAATCGGGCTGCTGGAAACTATTTCGATACTATCTTTGACCGCTTTGGCCGTAATGAGAATGGAATCGGTGCCAAGCTGAGCCACCGCCTCCGGCGGAAGTTTGAAGAAATTCTCCGATGAAATGAATTTCATGTCCTCGGCCCGATATTTCTCGGTCGTTTTCACTTTCATCGACTGGGAGGGAACATCAAGAGTCTGCACCAGCGTGAACGCAGGCGCCGGGCCGGTCGACTTGGTAATCTCTATATGGACATGATTGGTAATTTCCGAAGGGACGTAAATGGTCATGTCGTAGTCGAGCTTTTCACTCTTGCCGGCCGGCCAGTTGGCCGAAAAAGGACCAGCCATGGTCGCCACCGCCAAAAGAAAAAGGCACAGCAGTCGAATTATCATTTTTCCTCCTTAAAAGAATTATTATAGGGGCTATATACCTATCTCCGCCCGGCTTGGCAAGCTATTTATTGCAGCGAATTGAGCCAGTCCGCCAGAAAGGCCTTATGAGATTCCCTGTAATTGAGCATCCCCAGAAGCTTACCTCCTTTGAGTCCCGCGATTATATTCCCGTTGAAGCTATCATTAATCAGGAAAACGCGCGCCGAATCATAGCTGAGACTGTCGGGGGAAGTGGCCATCTTCCCCAGTTGTACGGCATATTCCGACCACTGCAGATATTTATCCCCGACATCATCGCGGGAAAGAAAAAGACTGACCGTGTCGCTGCCGATAAGGTAATCCTGAGAATAAACCCGGGTCAGGAATTTGTGGCCCAGAAATGACCGGGCATAATATTTATCCCGCGTGCCCATGGCATTGGTAGGAGGAAATAGTTTGAAAGGATTGGGACGAACCGTGGCTCCCGGAACAGTATTATTCAACTCCTGCGCCAGGTCCGCCAGAGTTTTGTTGGCCGCCTCGGTCTCCTCATAGGTCATCAGCCGAACCAGATAAGACCCTTTAACAAAGATAATACTCGATGGGGCCGTGAAACCCTCCACTCCCAGCAGGACTATGGTCGGCTTGTCCGTCCGGAGCATACCGTACAATCCATAGGCATCGGTGGCATCATCAAAGCGATAAATATCGATGACCATTTCCGTCGTTCCGATTTTATAATCAGCCGTGGCCACTTCTATAAAATTATACAGATGATACATCTCGGCGCCGCCGTCGATATACTCCCAGAGAGCATTGTCGGCGAAAGTGCGGATATCGCCGGTGCGCTGCATCCCCAGCTTCTCAAACGATTTGGGGAGAAGTTTCCCGGCGTCAACATCCTCAATCCCGTCCTTTTTGGAACAGGTGAGCAGAAACAAAACGGCCGGAAGTGTAATCAGTATCATAAGCCGGGCGTATCTCATTTTATTATCCTTTCCTGATATTGCTCTGAGCGATACCTTTTCGCTGCAAAAGTATTTGATTCTCCGCCGAGCGGGATTCGCCGATGGAGGTTATGTATATCGCCGCCCTGTCGACCACCGGGCAGGCGAACTCGCAGGCGCCGCAGCCGGTGCACAGGTCCGGGTCGATATGCGGCTGTTTTACTTTGATGCCGTTGCCGCGCCGGTCGTAAACCGTCTCCTCGCGAAGATAGACCGCTTTGGGCGAGGTCGGGCACCATTCCTCGCAGACAATGCATGGTTTGGCCATGGCCCAGGGGAGACATCGTCCTTTATCGATGAAAGCGGTGCCGATCCGGTTGGGTGTAATATCGGCCCCACCCACTTTCTGCTTCAAAGTCAACTCGACAATCGCGCCGGTCGGGCAGACCTGCCCGCAGAGAGTACAGGTCGGCTCGCAGTAGCCGATGCGGGCAATCAATATTGGGCTCCAGATTCCCTCCAGGCCCGCCTCCATGAGAGTCGGATGCAATGCATTATTGGGGCAGACCCTCATACACTGCCCGCAGCGGATACAGCGGGCGATAAAGTCCTCCTCGGCGGCCGAACCGGGCGGGCGGATCAGAAGCGAATTGGCATTCACCGCAAAGGCATCGCCCGAGCGCAGCAGCGGCAGAAGCGCAACGCCGCCGGCCAGCGAAGCGATTACTTTACGGCGGGATATATCTACTTTTTGCACCGGCGCCGGATTGGTTCTGGTAAGGTTATGCTCGGGGAGAAACTTGAATTTCAATGCCGATGTAGGGCAAAGTCCCTGGCAGTTAAGGCAGAGATGACATTCCGCCTGATGCCACGGCGCACCGATGTCGGGATTATCTGCTCCCTGGCAATGCAGCAGACATTCATTGCAGTGGGTGCAGGCCGGTTCGTTTTTCTGCAGACCGAATATAGCGTAGCGCGAGAATATCCCCAGCATCGCCCCCAGCGGGCAGATACCGCGGCACCAGAATCGGGTGAAAATGCGGTTCAGTATCATCACTGCGACAAAAAGAAATCCGATCGTCAGAATGGTATGAAAATGCGCCTGGCGGAAAGTCAGAAAAAGCGGAGCCATCAGATCATAGGCAAACTGCGCCGCCGTCGATAGCGGCCCCAACCCGAATGATTTGACCCAGCCCAATATTCCCGAGGCGGCCGTATGAATAGTCGGCAGGACGACCGTCCCGATGGAACGGGCCAGAAACGGCAACGGATCGAGAAGACCGATCTGAAGTGTTCCGAAAAGCGCTGCGGTAATAAAAAAGAAAAAGATATAGTACTTGATTCGCTGATATTTCTTGTAGCGATTCGACTCGATTTTCCGCCCCCCTTTGCGGCGCGCCCTTTCCGAGGGAAATTCCGATATCCAGTGATTCAGCGAACCGAGCGGGCAAACCCAGCCGCAGAAAAAGCGTCCGATGAAAATAGTTGGAATCAAAATAACCAGCGACCAGAGAATCCCTTTGAAAAGAGTCCCGTTGGCCAGAAGCGTTCCCAGCGCGGTAAGCGGATCAAACTGGAGCGCAATCGAAACCGGCAGGGGAAGCGTTATCTCATCCGGATTGGCCGGATTAAAATTAACCTGGAAATTGGTCTTCAGTATCAGCCAGAAAAATGTGAGAAAGAAAACGACCTGTGATATCCGGCGAAGATTCCTTACGGTCGCGATAGTCATCTAGATAATTTCCTTATAACCGGCCGCCCGGTAATCAATCATGCCAAGACCGCTTTTGGCCGCCAGTATGATATGGCTCACTTTATCCCCGGTCAGTCCCAGAAACTCCGCCCCGCGCGAATCGGCCGCCACCTGGTCGGTGGTGCAGAAAACGGTATCGGCAACAAATACATCATCCAGAGAGCCGCCCTGCGGGCCGCCGCGGGTCAGCACGCGAGTGGCATCAACCACCACCAGAGTCGGGCGGCAGAAAGCGGCCAGATCGACAATTGATTGGTCAATTTGCTGGTGCAACTGGTTGCGCCGTCCCCCCAGTATGCCGTAAAGGTTTTTCATCCCGATGGTGCACGAAGACAAAGAATGCTGTTTGACAATCGGCATGTTTATCAGCCGGTCGGTATCCACAAACGGTTTCAGTACCGGCCAGACGGTCAGCAACTCACCTTTCAAATCGGTTTTGACAAATTCATCATCATCGGGAAGAATCACTTTGGCGCCGGCTTTTTCGGCTGCCTCCTTGATACCGGAGCGAAGAAAACATCGGCGCGGGTCGTTGCAGGAAATATCGGTGACAATCACCTTTGCGGCGCCGGCCACCAGGCAGAGCCGTACCATTTCGGCCACCAGAACCGGGTTGGTATTGGCTCCCTGAGCCGGAGTTCTATCCCAACCTATGTTCGGCTTGATAGTCACCCGGTCGCCCGGACGGATAAACCGTTTTATTCCCCCCATGGCATCAAGTGAGGCATTCAAAGCGGCCACATGGTCGTTGTTTTTGGCCAGAGCCATTCCCGGAAAAGCACTATCCGCCGGTACGGCGAAATCGCCGGTTTTGGCCATCAGGCGGTCATAAGTGAATTTCTGCCGATTATTAAATAATAGTCCCGTTCCCCCGGTTATGGCCGCCAGAGCCAGAGCCTGCCCGGTCTTTTTCAGAAATTCGCGCCGTTCCATAAATCAATGTAATGATAATCTTTTTAGTGAATATACAGGATAATTACCACCGAGGCAAGCCACAGGAGGACATCGAGCAGGAGCGGCCGGTCGGTCAATAGAAGCGTCGTCGGCGACCCGCCCTGTTCCTCCTTATGCACCAAATAGAGGTAACGGAAAATACCATAAATGACAAACGGTATGGTTAGATACAGATACTGCGTATGGAGCTTGGCTCTGACATCGGAAGAAAGAGTATAGAACAGATAGGTAATGACCGTTGAGGCGGTGACGACCCCGATCAATTGATCCAGCAAATAGGGGGAATATTTTTCGAGGATTTTTCGGTGCGCCCCGGCCTCATCCTGAAGAAAGATAAGCTCGTGCCTTCTTTTCCCCAGCGCCAGGAAAAGGGCCAGAACAAAAGTAGTAATAAGGAGCCATCCGGAAAATTCCACCTCGATAGCGACCGCCCCGGCCAGAGCGCGAAGAACAAATCCGGCCGCGATTGTCATGACATCGATTATGACAATATTTTTCAACAGAACCGTATAGAGCAGGTTCAAACCCAGATAGCAGGCCGAGACAAGCAGCAGATTCCTGTTTATGGAAAATGAAATCAGCAGTCCGATTATGGCAAATAGAATCGACAGAGAAGAGGCCATGCCGATCGAAACAACTCCGGCGGCCAATGGGCGGTCTTTCTTGAGAGGATGCTGGCGATCACGATCGCGATCAAAAATATCATTGAAAACATAGACGGCGGAGGAAAGAAAGCAGAAAGCAATCGTTGCTTCCAGGGCGGCCTGCAGCAAGGACAGATCTGATGCCTTGCCCGCGAAAATGAGCCCGGCCAGAACGACACCGTTCTTGATCCACTGCGGGGGGCGAATGAGATAAAAGATATTTTTCAGCATCAGGCTGAAGATTAGCCTCTTTTTGATAGAATTTCAAGTGAAATGTTGGTCTAAAAGGGGAGAGATTTGGCTATATAGGAATAGAATGTGTCAAGAAAACGAACCCCTCGCGCCACCGCATTTTTGATATCCCCATCGGGGGCATCTACTGTCAACCGGACAATAGCCGCATCGGTCGGGCGAAAGAGAAGAGAATTTTTTACCAAATCAAGTTTCAGTCCATACTCGCTTCGGATCGACCCGGAACGGGTCTGATACCAGTAAAACATGACCGATTTATATTCCCCATTGGTGATAGTCAGAAGGTTGACCTCTATTGAGGTTCCATCCGGCAGTTTGAGCCGATATGGCCGAATCGTTTCAATCCGCCAGCCGCCGCCGGGCAGGCAGTGCTTTGGCGAATGTATCTGACTGCCGTATTTCTGCGACTTGAAATAGGCCACAAAAAGATTATCCCGGCTCTGGTCGCTCCCCACATAATCACGGAAGATACTGGTATCGGCCTTAAGAACCTCATAAGTGGACTCATCCAGAACAATTTCCTTCCCGACATACTGCTCCAGTTGTCCCGGAATCAGAGAAAAATCAGGCCCCTTATCGGGAAGCCGTCCCGTGTAACGGAGGATATTCCCGAAAATGCCGCCGATAATAATCAGCGCTATGGCGAGAAAATAATGATTCTTCATTTGAACACCTTCCTCAATATAGCGCCGAAAATCAGCAAAAAGATAAAGGCAATAACAAAGACCGTGGCTCCCATAATCGAATGAATCGGCTCCTCGGTAATATTCAATTCAGTCGTATAAACGATCAGAGCGGTGATAAAGACCCGGAAGACATTGCCGAGAACGGCAATTGGTATGGTCGAGAGGAATAAAATCAATTTGGCCGAAAATCTTTTTTGGGTCAGATAGGCATAAATAGCCCCCAGCGCCAGAAGCGAGACCAGTGAGCGCATCCCGGAACAGGCCTCGGCTACCTCAAGAGAATGCTCGGGAAGGTGAATAATGTTTCCTTGCCGCACCACCGGCATCCCGATGAGGTTGAGAACCGCCACGGTCACTTTGCTGGCCAGAAGCTGCATCGGGAAAGTGGCCGAAAAATAGATAACATATGGTATCGGTATCATAAATACCAGAAAGAGAAGCTCAAACCAGGTGCGCTTGATCATCGGCCCGCCGAAGAAATAGAGCGCCAGTCCGAAGATTATCACCACCAGCGAAATCCGAACCGTGAAATATTCCGAGGCGCCGTTTCCCAGAATGAAAAGGATCAATCCGGCGATAATGATCGCCAGGCCCGCTTTGCTGGAGCATATCTCTATCGCCGCCAGCTCTTTCCGTTTCCGCCAGATAAGATAAGCCGAAATAATCGGCACCAGAAAACCGTGGGAATAGTTGCTGTCGGTAGCCCAGTCCGAGACCAGGTCTACCAGAGCCGGCAAATAGACCGCCAGCAGAATGGCAGCTATCAGATAGATAAATCTCTTGTCTGTGGTCGGGGCGGTTCGAATTTCCATAATCAACTAATAATATAATCCGATTTTATATAAATCTGAAAAAAAAGATAAAGGCTATTTTTTCGACCGGCCGACGGGAAAATGTGACAATTGGCCCGCCCCTCATTCTTGAAGCGCGACCTATCTCTTGGGGAGATTCAATCCCGGCCTAAAAAGATAAGCGCGTTGTTCAGATAGAAATCAAAATCCTCGGGGAAAGCATGTCCTAATCCCTCAATAATCTCAATCTCAAAAGGGAGTTTGAGTCTTTCAGTTTCGTCAAAGAGCTTCTTCGTCTCGTCCAGATAGGAATCACGGCTGCCGGTGATAATATACCCGCGCAACCGCTTCGAACAACAATTCTCCAGCTGCGCCACTAAACTATCAACATCACCCAGCGCGGGGAGAACCATTAGCACTCTTTGCATTTCCTGAGGAATTTCCTCCAATGCCGTTTCGAGCGCGAGCCGCGCCCCCTGACAGGCGCCGGCAATAATTGACCGGCTCCAATCGATCCGGTAAATCTTCCCCATCTGCTGAAGGTGTGTTCTGATTTCGCTCCGTGCCGCATCGGCGTCATCCCAGCAATATTTATTGCTCCCGGTAATTTGAGATGACTGTGGCACCGCCAGGAGGTAATTCCTCTGAAGCACAGGTTTCTCCCAATGCGAGCTGAACTGGTCGGCGTTATCAAATCGCCAGTGAAGAGTCATAAAAAGAGGAATTTCACTATCAAGGGAAAATTTTGCCGGATGGCATATCTGACACTCGGGCCGGGAATTCTTTCTGGCTTCCGTATATATCGCTTCACATCGTTGCACTATATCCAGAAATCCCGTCTCATTCCTGATATTATCGAAATCGGTTTCCCCCTGAAGCATCTTAGGCCCCCACCAGACACCCCTTTTCAGCCCCTCGGCCAGACATTTGATCGCTTCCTCTTTCCGCCCCAGCAGAGAATGGAAACAGGCAATCCAGAAAATAGTAT
>JAPLUR010000038.1 GCA_026397505.1 Candidatus Zixiibacteriota bacterium | reverse complement strand
TTTCCCATCCTGGGCGGGTGCGAATATGATTCCAACACTGCCCAGAATTATGACAGCCAGAAGTCCGGTCATTAAGACCAGACCATATAAGACCGAACCGGTATATTCTCTGTTTTGAATTCGACTCATAAATTTTGCTACAATATATTGGAAATCGGCCACTTGTCAATTTAAATCTGGTCTTTCCTCTTGACAGAAATTATCCCGGCCGATAGCTTAAGGTTTTATTATGAATAGAGTTAGGCAGTTTGAGTGACACGCTGATAAATTTCAGGATGTATTGATTTTGAGCAAAACTATTATCTCCAAGGAGAAACTCATGTTTTCTACTCCCACATTCAGATTTCCTGGCCGCAATAGGCTTACCCTTTTTCTGGCGGTCCTTTTCCTGTTCATTTTTGCCTTACCGGTTGGGGCTCAGGCTCCCAAAATCGCCCGGTTCACTCTCGATAATGGCATGCAGGTCATTCTCAAGGAAAATCACTCCTCACCGATGGTGACCAGTCTTATTTTTGTTAAGTCGGGAAGTAAATATGAGACTCCTTATAATAATGGTGTCACCCATTTTCTGGAGCATCTGCTGTTCGATGGCACCGCCACTCAGACTCAGGAACAGATTTCGCAGGGAATCGAGCGGCTCGGCGGTTATATCAACGCCTTCACCCAGCAGGCCATGACCGGTTATCTCGTCTTGATGCCCAAAGATTATATCGAATACGGGATGGCCACACAGGCCGACATGCTTTTTAACTCCAATTTCCCCGAGGACAGGTTTCCCAAAGAGCGCAAAATTGTAATTGAAGAAATGAAAAAAGACAATGATGCCGAGGGTTCGCCGGCCGAGAATTTTTCCTCTGAGAAGGCAATGGCCGGGACCCCTTATGCGCGGCCGGTGATCGGGTATGAATCAACCATTGCCAATATCCCCCGCGAGGCGGTCATTGATTATTGGAAACGGTTCTACGGACCGAACAATATGATTGCTCTTATTATCGGCGACTTTGATACTCTGAAGATGGCCGAGACAGTCAAGTCCATTTTCGGCAAATTTCCGATAGCGGAATTGCCTCCGGCTCCGATCATCGAGTACAAGAAGCTTGCCGGGAAGCAGGTTTTTAAGACGGTTGCCAAAACCAAATCGACCTACATAGACTATTCGATCGAGGCGCCCCGATTCACCGAGCCGGATTATTATGCCTTTGTTCTTCTGGAAAGCTACCTCTCCGATGAGGAAAACTCGCCCTTGTTCAAGGCTCTTAAAGCCGGTTCGGACCCGCTGGCCGGCTCCGTATCAATCTCGCTTTCCACCGAGGAGGAGTTTTCCCGGCTCGACATTCAAATTGTCACCGAGAAAGCCGACAAGGTCGATTCCATAATTGCCCTCACCGACAGCATCCTTGTGAGCCTTCCCCTCGCTCCGCCGTCGGAGGAACTTCTGAACGGCTACAAAGTTTCCCGGCGTTGCCAGGAAATCTATATGTCGGAAAAGCTGCACTATTACGGTTTCACCATGGCGCCCCTTATGGTTACCACCGGATGGGATTTTTTCGAGAAACTGCAAGAAAGAATCGATTCGTTGAAACCTTCCGATATTGAAACCGCGGCCAGAGACTACTTGACCAATCAGGGTTATATCGCTACGGTCGTTACTCCGATTGCCGGGGCGGTTGAGAAGCCTTATGCTCCCTCCGGGCCGACTCAGACAGAGGTGACACAATATTATCATACCGCTAAATTCGCGACTTATGATCTGACTCAGGGAAAGAAATTCAAAATGCCGGAAATTAAACCGGTAGTACCGGAAGAGAAAAGATATGCCAAATATCTAAAAGAGGTATTTCCCAACGGCCTGACCGTCATCGTCAAATCAAACCCCGACAGCCGGGTCTTTGCTCTCAACGTGATCGGGATGAACCGTTCCGCCACCGAGCCGGAGGGGAAAGATGGTATCACCGATTTTGTCAATCATCTGATTGAAAAAGGGACAACCACTCATCCGGCCGACCAGTTGGCCAAGGAACTGGCGGCGATCGGCGCCAATGTCACGCTCTACGACAATCCCTGGATTCCTTATGATGACCGTTACACCACCCGGCAATTTTCGTTCATGAAATTCGAAACGATCGATCAGTTCACCGAGAAGGGGATCGAGCTTTTTAGCGACATGATTGCCCACCCGGCGTTCGATTCGGTGGAGGTGGAAAAGGTGCGGGCGGAGATAATGGGACTTCTGGGAAGAAACAGCGGTTCCACCTATAAAGTCGCCCGAAATCTTTTCTATTCCACTCTCTTTAACGGGACTCCATATTCCAGGTCAATCGAGGGGAATTTCCGGACAATCGGCTCCATTACCCTTGAAGATCTAAAAGAGCACCATCGCATAATGTACGCACCGGAAAATATGATTATCACCGTGGGCACCAATGATGCGCCGGAAAAAATCATGGCTTTCCTTAAAATGAGCCTGGGGCAGATTCCAGCGACGGGGTTCAAGCCGATCGAGGTGGTTCGTCCGGGGAATATCTCGGGGATAAAGACCGCGCATCAAAAGATGGAAAAAGAGCAGGTTTATATCTATCTGGGGAGCCTGCTTCCCTCGGCCAAGTCGCCCGATGCCGCCGCACTGGATGTCACCAGCGCCGTTCTCTCCAAGCGGCTGCAGAAAAATCTTCGCGAGGCACAGGGGCTGGCCTATTCGGTCGGCGCCTCGGTTTCATTCGATAGAAATTTCGGATGGTTTGTATGCAGCATCGGAACCGGCACGGCCAATTTTGAGAAGGCGAAAAACGGCATCATTGCTGAAATAGCAAAATTGAAGGCGGCGATGCCGACCGATGAGGAGGTTGAAGAGGCGATCAACTCCATCTGGGGATCAAACCTGACCGCCAACCTGTCGCGAATCAATCAGGCATACTATATGGGCGTCAATGAGTATCTGGGTGTAGGATATGACTATGATGATGTTTATATCGACCAGATTCGCCGGGTGGATAAAGGGGCGGTAATGAAAGCGGCGCGGCGGTATTTCGACACCGCCAATTATGTCATCGCGACAGCGGGAAATTTCTGACCTTGGCGGCAGGGGCGACCGCAAGGGTAGCATCCTTGGGCAGTGATTGACAAACTTTTCTTGCACGGGCGACCCTTGCGAGGATGTCCCATAAGTTAGTTTTATTGATATCGAAATTCAGGTTAAGGGGTTTGGGAGTGGATTTTGGCGTCCGCTGACCCTGAGAGTCCGAAAATGCGTTTGCCAGCGTTCTATATGGGCCAGAATCATAGCTAAACTTATACTAATCGTTGCCAGGACTCCACGATCTCCCCGGCATTTTGCCAATTTCTTTAAGTTATGAGCGATGCACAGCAGTAGGAACTCGCCTTTCACCCGGGCCAGGCCACGCAGGCTGAAGCGCCTGAAACCGAAATTAAATTTGAGATTGCCAAAGACGGGCTCAACCAGACTCTGCCGTCGAACATAGATCGCCTGTCCTTCCGGCGAAGCCAACTTGGCCGCGAGTTGTCGCTCGTAGATAAAGGTCTCAGCGATTTCTAAAGCTCGATACCGATCGTGAGTGCACGCCGTCTTCAGCTTGCAATCTCGACATTGCACCACCGTGCTTCGATAAGTAGTTTTCATGACCCCATTTCGTTGTCGTTGCTGGCTGCGCTTCAACCACTGTCCGTTCGGACAACGATAGCGGTCGCTTATCCGGTCATACACAAACTGCGCCTGCCCAAAAACGTCGTGCTCATCTCGCCCCTTTGGAATATAAACATCCAGCCCGCGCTCTTGCGCATACTTCAGATTCCGCCCCGAATAATATCCGCCATCAGCCACAATGGCTCCCAACTCCGAGGACACCTGACGCTGGGCCTGCTCCAATAAAGGCGGCAATGACGACTTATCGTCGGCATCCGACCCAACATCGGCGGCCACAATTATCTGATTATTGTCGACCACCACCTGAGCATTATAACACAAACGAATCGCTCCTTGGCCGGTCTTCATAAAGCGCGCTTCCGGATCACTCGACCTCACCGCCGTCACCTCTCCATCAAGATTATCAGACTGCACGTCACGCTCCAGGCGCCGGCTGATCTCCTGTCGCAGAGTCTGCCCCGAACGTTTCCGACCTGAGGCATTCGCCCGTATCTTCGTCCCATCCAAAGCCACGACCGAACTGTCGATCAATCCTAACTGTTCGCAATGTCCCACCAGCGCCGCAAAGTAGTCCGTCAATAGATCCAAATGATCGTGACGAAAACGATTTAACGTCCGAAAATCCGGCCGATGCGTCCCCACAAAATAACGATAGCGCACGTCATAACGTAACCGCCGTGCAACTTCCCGGCAACGCCAACTCCGATCACAATAGGCATAAAACCATATCTTCAACAGCATCCCCGGATCATAATACCCCGCTCCCGCCTCGCTATACCGCGCTTGCAGGGTCTGCAAATCCAGTTGCTCGACAAACCTATCAATTGTCAGGACTAAGGGCTCCCCCGCAACCTCATCATGAAGACAGGAAAACCCCAATTGATTAACATCCTCGCGACGATATATCATCTCTCTTCCTCCAATTCACCACCATATTAATCGCTCCATCAATGCCAATCAACCAAAACTTATGGGACAGCCTCAATGCGTCAGTTCACACGCTTGTTGGACTCGCGCAGGAACTGACGCAACTATCAAATTTCGATTATGTTGCGGTATTAGCCGACAATATTCCGGCCGCCATCAACGACGATAAATTGGCCGCAAATCATATTGGCCTGATTTGAGCAGAGGAAAGCGACCACATTGGCGATATCATTGCCATCAACAATTCGCCCCATCGGAGTGTGGAATTTGGCATGATCGATGACCTCGTGAGCGCCGGGAATAGAGCGGGCCGATTTGGTATCGGCCAGACCGGCCAGGGCGCCGTTGACCACGATGCCGCGCGGGGCCAGTTCATACGCCAGGCCACGGGTCAATGATTCCAGTGCCGCTTTGGCCGGGCCGACCACCCCATAGCCGGGGATGACTTTCTGCCCGCCATCACTGGTGATACTGACTATCCGTCCCCAATTATTATTCATAAGCGGCGCGGCACGTTTGGCCAGATCGAGAAGAGAACGAGCCGAGGCCGACATGGTAATATCCCAGTAACGAGAGGTAGACTCCATCAGCTTGCCGGGAACGCCAAAAGCGGCGTTGGCCACGACAATATCGAGCCTGCCCCAAATGCTTTTTATTTCCTCGAACATCCGGTCGAGCGCCTCCTCCTTGCCGATATCGGCGCGAAATGGAACGGCCTGAGCGCCCATGGCCGTGATTTCGTCGACCACGCTTTGGGCATCACTGATACTCCGGCGATAGTTGACGCCGACGATAGCACCCTCTTGGGCCAGCCGAAGGGCAATTGCTTTTCCGAAACCGCGGGCGGCCCCGGTAACCAGGGCATGCTTACCGAATAATTCGGGATAAATGCTCAAATCGATTTCCTCTCTTTCTTATCTCTCCCAAAATGGAGATAATTAATCCTTTATAAGAAAAGGCCAGGAATTAAAAAAGGCAACTATTTTTTTGGAAGGCATTTACTTGCGATATGTTGTGCTGGGAAATAGCATCAAAATAAGAACCCCGCCTCCGGCTAGGCCGGTTGATGTGCTCGTTGTAAAATCATGAGGCGGGGTCTAAAACAGTCTATTTTTATATTTTCAGCTTTTCTGGGTCGCCTTAACCTTGCAGGTGGATATCCCCAGCAGGGAATAGAGACCGCAAAAACTGGTCACGGCGGTCATAATCGGCAGAAGGCCAATCAACCCCCACCAGCTTTCGGCGATAACTCCAATCAGAATAACGACGACGCCAAGAAGCATTCTGAACACTCTATCACTTGTTCCGATATTTGCTTTCATTCTATTATCCTCTTCTCAATAAAGAGCAAATTAGGCCATGTTTGTTATCACTCATGGCTCATTTCAATCAAGGGTTAAACACGACCTGGTTCGGAAAGGTTCCTCAATTCAAAAAATATATTGGAATAATAATTTGGCTCCCACTTTTGTCCATTTTTTGTATAAAAAATCATTGCATAATTGATTACGTTGATGATAATTGTGGCATATATATCAGGTTCATTGCGTTATGTCGGCCGCGAAGAAGGCGGAGAGAAAATTATCAGGAGGTCAAAAAATGCTGTTAACAAATACCCCTAATATTGAGGGAAAAAGGATCGTTAAATATCTGGGATTGGTTAGCGGTGAGGCAATCATGGGGGCGGATATTTTCAAGGATATTTTTGCTCGTGTTCGGGACATCGTGGGCGGTCGCTCCGAGGCATACGAAAAAGAGCTTCGCCGGGCCAGAGAGATAGCGCTGAGCGAAATGACTCAGCAGGCGGTAGGTCTGGGAGCCAATGCCGTAGTTGGAATCGATCTCGACTATGAAACTATCGGTATGGGCGGCGGCAATATGCTGATGGTTTCGGTAAATGGAACCGCCGTGATTTATGAAGACTAATAAAGTCAGATAATAGATGGTCAACCTCATCCGCCGGCAGGCGGATGGAACCCTTCACCGCAAGGAGGAATTAAATATGCTGAAGGAATTCAAAGAGTTTGCCATGCGGGGAAACGTTGTCGATATGGCGATCGGTATCATTATCGGCGCCGCATTCGGCAAAATTATCTCTTCGGTGGTAGCCGATATCCTTATGCCCCCGATCGGCCTGCTTCTGGGGAAAGTCGATTTTTCCAGTCTTTATATCAATCTCTCGGGGATACCTTTCGACAATCTGGCCGCGGCCAAAGCGGCCGGCGCCGCCACTATCAACTATGGCCTTTTCATCAATACGGTCATCGATTTCGTTATCGTCGCCTTTGTCATTTTCCTTTTGATAAAACAGATGAACCGTCTCAAACGCCAGCCGGAACCGGCCCCGGTTGAGCCGACCACCAAAGAATGCCTGCACTGCTTCTCGGCTATTCCGATCAAAGCCACCCGCTGCCCGCAGTGCACCTCGGAGTTGAAAGGAATGTGACAGGCTTTTTCGGGGCATTTTGTATCTTACAACCCAAATAGAAAGACTCGGCAATCCTATCGAAGTACCGCCGAGTCTTCTTATTCGATATGGAATCGCTTGCTCGATTCTGCGATAACTACTGTTTTAAAATATGATTTTCTGCGATGTGGTCGGGTTTCCCGCCTTTAGTCGTTTGGGAAATTCGAATATGTCCGCAGGATATAGAGTCACGTTGCGGGAGGCCGCCATCAGGTCATATGCGCCAGAAGTATCCTGATTCCAATAGCGATCAAAATAATGCCCCCAGTGAACTCCATCGCTCTCCCGAATCGGGCGCCGAGAGTTTTGCCGAACCCCATACCTATCAATGTCATGCCGGCCGCCACAATTCCGATAATGATACTCGCCCAGAGAATTTTGACCTCGAGAAAGGCAATGCTCAATCCCACCGCGAGTGCATCGATACTGGTGGCAATCGATAAGAGCACCAAAGACCATTTGCGGGTCGGGTCGGCCAGACTTAGGTTCTTCTCATGTTTGTGGAATGATTCGTAGATCATCTTGGCGCCGATAACGGCAAGAAGACCAAATGCGACCCAGTGATCCCAGTTATGGACCAGCTTGGCCACCTGACTTCCGGCCAACCAGCCGACAATCGGCATCATAAACTGAAATAAGCCGAAATGGAACGACAGGCGGAAGAAGGACCGGAAATTGGGGCGCTCCAACCTGGCTCCGACCGCAATGGCGACCGCGAAAGCATCCATCGCCAGCCCGAATGCAATCCCGAGAATAGTTACAAAATTCATGCAATCCAATGATACGAAATATTCTCAGATCGGTAAAGGTGTTTGAGAATAAATGGAGCCTGATATAGTGGCTCGTAATTA
Organism: Candidatus Zixiibacteriota bacterium; assembly: GCA_026397505.1. Classification (NCBI taxonomy): domain Bacteria; kingdom Pseudomonadati; phylum Candidatus Zixiibacteriota; species Candidatus Zixiibacteriota bacterium. The sequence goes on along the minus strand of JAPLUR010000038.1, from coordinate 7,194 downwards.
GAGGAACCGAGATAGGCCGACTTTCGGCATATCCTGGCGCTTTTGATGATTGAATAATATAAACAAGAAGAGCACGCCGAAACGTGCCCTTTAAATGAGTATTAAGATTTATCTACTTCTTATAATCCCGAAGCGTTTCCATCATCTTCAGCAGCCCAATCTTGGTTGGCTCGCTGCTGTCGCGGCACTCGTCGGTAACTGTCCAGAGGGTGGTACCGTCAGAAAAAGAAACTGTCATTGACGGATCATGGAAATTAAATGCGGCTGTCCAGCGCCCTTCAACATTGAGCGAGTCGGCGTTGGGGACATTGACACATTCCATGGTCAACGAGGCAATCATGACAATCGAACCGGATGGCGGGCAACCCTCATCGTTCATCGCGACAGAATCAAGGTACAGGTTATTGATGGTTTGCCCCACTGTCATCCCGATATTGCAGTAGGCGGTATCATTTTTGACCAGGTGGAAATCAACCGTATCGGCCGAGTGGCCGTTTATGCGCATGAAGTTATCCCATTCTCCGGTAATATCCCAGCTTCCATGGTCCGTCATCATGGCTGTGCTTGCGCCCAATTCGGCCGCCACCAGAAAATGATAACGAGTATTCATGGCATTGACGGTGCTATCCGGGTATCTTACAAAGCCGTCGGCATTCGCAAATCGCAGCGAATCAATGCCGGTAAAGATGAAATAATCGCTGCCGTCGCTGGCGAAGACGCTGCAGGCGAAAATATGCCAGAATTGGAGATAAGTGTATGAGTTGACCAGGATCGAATCGCCGGCGACCGCATGTTTGAACGGAGCAGGCAGCCGGTTCAGCACACCGGGTATCTGATTTGTCAGTTCCAGAGCAATATTGATCATACCGCGGTCCTGACCCATGACGCCCTCACCAAGAAGCTCTTTCATGACCAGAAAACCGGCATCGGTCGTATCGCCCGTTTTAAGTTTCGGGGAGGTTGATTCTTTGTCGCAGCCGGGAAGCCAGACCAGTCCCATTGCCAGGATGGTCATCAGTACCAAGCATATTAATCTCTTCACTATGACTCCTTTCGCTGGATTATTAAGGTACTCTTCTTAAATTATCGGAAATTAAACACCGGTAATCAACTCTCTTATTTACCATTGAAATAATCAGTAATCAATAACCGCCGGGGCGCAAAAATGCGCCTATCTCTTTGTCCGAGAATCAGCTACCGCTCTCTGCCCTGCGGCCCGCCGTAGAGGCCGATATCCGAGCGGCTCCCATCAGTGTTGGATACCTCCGGATGTCCGGCATTTATGGCCGGAGAATCATCCTTAAGGATATAGACCGATTCCGCGACAAATTTGGGATCGACCGAAAGATTGCCGTTGAGCTCAGTTTGATCCCAGATATCGCGATAGTTCCCTTCCTTATTATTCCAGACAATGTTATAGGCAAATTCCCATTTAGCCCAGTCGCCGTAGTTCCATATACCCACACAGGGGCAGACCCATTCTTTGCGCCAGCCGTTATTGGTGATGATATTATTTATAATCCGGCCGCGGCAGTCGGTCGACCAGGGGGCCACCCCGCAATTGCCGTTATGATTAATAACATTATTGGCAATGTCCATGAAAGCCTTGCCGGTGGCGATTATTCCCCAGCCGAGATTATCGAACACAGCGTTATTGTGCGCCAACACCCATGACGTGCCAAAAGCGCCGATACCTTTCCAGTACCCGGTGACCACATTGCGGTAGGCGATACAGGTGGCATCCCAGGTAACTCCGATACCGACACCGCGACCCTCTTTGATATTGCAGTCGGTTACGACCGCCGAGGCGCCGCGGTACAGGGCAATTCCATCCCAGCCGTTACCGATGATATCGCACTGGTCGATATGGAGTTCCGCGCCCTCCCGGCCGAATATGCCGCCGATCCCGACCACGACGGAATCGATCCGGTGGTTGTTGTTGATAATATTAAGATGATGGGCATGCAGTTCGGAGCGGCGGACTACAATAGCGGCATCGGTGGCATTGCCATCGGGATCCCTTCGGCCCCCGGTGATAGTCAGATTCTCAATAGAGGAATGCGGCGAATTGACAAAGAATACGCCGTAGCCGGCATTGGTTTGTAGAACGGATTTCTTTCGATCGGTGCCGATTAAATGCAGGGATTTGTTCCTGATAATAAATCCATATCTGGCTCTGGTGACCGTTTTCTGATCGGCACAGTTGCCGCATAGAGAATCATCAAAGCTGACCGGATTGGCCTCGATTGTCTTCTCGCCGATCAGAATAGTATCACCGTCCGAGGCGTAATCAATCACCCCCTGAAGGTCGGAACCGCGCTCGATGGTCAGGGTTCTGGCGGCGCCCTCCCGGGGCAGAATGGCCGGAAAAAGGCACAGCAAAAGCCCGCACGAAAATATGAATTTTGCTCGGCTCATATCCATGAAGATAATCGCCGAAATCTCTCTGGCAATAAAAAACTACCGGTTGGGGAACCGGTAGAAATTCCCCTCGCCATATTTCTGAAGCCGCTGTTTAAATTCCTCAAGAGTAAACCAGACCCGATCGCTGATCGGCAACGGCCGGGCAACAAAGAATGACTGGGCCGGGTCGCCGCCCCATCCGGCCAGAATCCTCAATTCCCCTTCGGGATTGGTGCAGACATCGAGAATGACCGCCGTATGCCCGGTCGAATCGGGAACATCCTTTCTGAATTGGACAAAGACGGTCCCTGGGGCGATATTATTGTCATCCACAGGAATCAGGTTTTTAATCAGCGATTTGCCATCGTTTTCGGTTATGATAAGCTGGAGGTATCGGTAGTATTCCATTTCGGAAGCTTCCCGTTTCTCGCCGGGAGTATAAAATAATTCATTGCGCGGGCCGTTGCTGTATATTCCGTTGAGCCATTTATTGTAGGTCAGGGTATCGCCCCGTCTGATGATTATGGGATAATTGCCCAGTGAACCTCTAACCCGGAGATATTCCAGCAAGAGTTGAAGCGGGATATCGGCATCCTTCTGGTTTTCTGAGCCGACACCGAAATCAATCACTCCCCCCGTGGAATCGGCGCGCATAATTATCTGCCCATCCCATCGGGCAACGGCGATATTGAGCGGCAGAAGGGGAAGGTTGGTTAACCATAATTGAAAGGGGGTCACTTTGGCATCAGGATATCGGGTAAATCCCGGTGGTTCCGAAACGACCGTCATCAGGTTCAGGGAAGAATCATAAGACATGGAAAAAGGATAAATCGGTGACGGCGGCTGTGCCAGAGCAGGGACCAGGCCGATTATAGCAAGCAGCAGCGATAAGATAACTTTTCTCTTCATTGATAACCTCATGTTGTTGTTAATCAGTTTTGTTCACCAGTCGATTATTATAATTATACAATAGTTTTTCAAATTTGCTCCCGGTTAATTTTGCGCATGGCGCGGGCGAATTTGCTCTCTTTTTGAACCACAATCGGAATCGCAATTTTATTGAATAGAGCCGCCAAGGCCGTCATAACCCGGTCATATTCTTCTTTGCCCGCCAGTTCCACCTCCAGTTCATAATTGATCGACTTATCTGCAAAGATGGTCTGGTCGACCTCGAGCGCCAGGGTATTTTCTCCCGCCGGATAATCAACCGTAGTGCGCAAATTGGCAAATTGAAGTAAAGGTTTCAAAATATCATCTCCCGCATATCCCTGCAAATGTTCTCTCAGGCTGGGCGGAAGCTCCTGGAGTTGGAAGCCGCGGTTGATAAATCTTGCTGCCCGTTGGATCGGAAGTGGGACAGTAGTCTCCGGTCGGACAGCCAGGCGGTCCGGATTCTCCGACGCGGGGCCCTTGGCGGTAACAGCGGCGGTGTCGTTTTCGATTCTTATTCTCAGCGCCCATCCGGCCCGGCCAAGGTCCAACCGGTCGGTGTCGAAAAAGTAGTTTTCCTGCCTTATTTCTTTCCCCGTTACTCCGAGATGACCCAGCAGACGGCTATAGTTTCCCTCATCGAGAAGGTCGAGTTTTATTTCTATTTCGGTGGCCATGGTTTCAACGGTTCCGGGATAAGGTAATAAAAAAGCCCGCCGGAGCGGGCTTTTTATTTACAGCATCTCTATCTAAATCGGCGCGGTGAACGGGCCTCCCATTCAACCACAATCGGACTGGCGACAAAAACGGAAGAATAAGTTCCGACAATCACGCCCAGAATCATGGCCAGAGAAAAATCGCGCAGAACCTCACCGCCAAAAAGGAATAAAACGACCACCACCAGAAGAACGGTCATGGAAGTCATAATGGTTCGCGAAAGAACCTCGTTGATGGAGCGGTTGACCGTATTGACAAAATCCCCTTTCTTGCGGAATTTTTTCAAATTCTCGCGGATTCGGTCATAAACCACGACCGTATCGGTCAGGGAGTACCCGGCCAGAGTGAGCAAGGCCGTAATTAACAGCAGGGTGACTTCCTTATCGAGAATATAGAAGATCCCCATGACCGCGATGACATCATGGAAAGTAGCGACGGTGGCGGCCACGCCGGAGCGGAAATCGAACCGCAGCCAGATATAAACCAGCATGCCGAGGACCGAAATAAGGACCGCCCACTGGGTAGTCTTGCGTAATGATTCTCCGACAGCCGGCCCGATGGTGTGTTCGGAATCCTTATTGAATTTATTGTTGGGGAAAGAGGTTAATATAGTACTCATCAACTTGTCGACCGCTTTTTCCCCTCCGACGGTGGTTTCTTTTACCCTGATGATGAACGAATTGGGGGCGTTGAAGCGTTCAACTTTCTGAATCGAGGCTTCTTCGAAACCGCCTCCTGTCACCGCGGAGCGGAGGTCGGAAACATTGATGGCCTGATTGAAATTTCCCTGGAGCATGGTTCCGCCGGCGAAATCGAGTCCCATATTACCCTTGCCGAGAATTATCATCACAATGGCAAACAAACCGATGGCCAGCAATATTCCTGAAAAGGTGAAGGCTTTATACCTCTGACCTATGAAGTCTATATTGGTTTCTTTGAGTATTCTGAACATTTTCTTTCTCCTTATATGCTGAGGGACTGGTAGCCTTTGCGGATGTCGAAAATCATCTTGGTAATAATCACGGCCGTGTAAAGCGATATGGTTACGCCCCAGAAGAGGGAAACTGCAAAGCCTTTAATCGGGCCGGCTCCAAAAATAAACAGGGCGCCGGCAGTAATCAGGGTGGTTACGTGGCTATCGATGATGGTTAAGAGTGCCCGATTATATCCAGCATCAATGGAGGCCCGGACTGTTTTCCCGGAACGGAGTTCCTCCCGAACCCTTTCAAATATCAGAATGTTGGAGTCAACCGAAATACCGATGGTCAGGATGATTCCCGCGATACCCGGCATGGTCAGGGTGGCGCTCAGGCCGGCCATGATGGCCAGCAGGAAGAAGATGTTGAAGAGCAATCCGATATCGGCAATCAGGCCCGATAGGCGATAGTATATGCCGACAAAGAGGAATACGGCAATCAGTCCCACAATTGAGGATATCAATCCTTTCCGGATCGAGTCGGAACCAAGGGTCGGCCCGATAACGTTTTTCTCGATTATTTCCACCGGGGCCGGGAGAGCACCGGCCTTGAGGACGATTTCCAGGTTCTGAGCATCTTTGATGGTCGCTGAACTGCCCATCGTTATCTGACCGTCATTGCGAATCTTGGAGTTAATGAACGGCGCCGATTCCACTCTGTTGTCGATGACGATGGCCAGCGGCTTATCGATATTGGCGCCGGTAAGACGCGCAAAGGCGGCGGAGGATTGTCCCGAGAGACGGAAATCAACGGTATGTTCCTGACTCTGACCCCGGCCCAGTTTGATACGTTCAAGATTCTTGCCGAGGAACTGCACCTTATTCTTCAGGATATATAGATAATAAACCGACTGAGCGGCCTTAATATCGGTGCGCGTTGACCAGGAGAACTGAACATCCTCGGGAATAACCCGCTTCACTTCCGGCATGGCCAGAATTCTTTCCACCAATCCCCGGTCCCGCATGGCTATCACATATCCCGGCCAGGGAGTATTATTCTTGGAACTGTAAAGAAACGGCTCCAGGTATTGTGTGAAGGGCGTTTCCCCTTCACTGAGAGCCGTATCGGCAACCTGTCCGGTATCGCCCTTGAGCATTTCGCCGAAAACGTCAGAGGTGTCTCTCGTGGTGGCACTGTCTTTGACTTTTGATTCCGCCCCGGCGGTCGCCACTTTGCTTTCCGTGCCGGTCTTGCCGGCCGCAACCACAATGGAGTCGATCTTCTTGAGAATCAGGCCGGCGTTTTCCATGCTTTCAACCAGTTTGAATTCCAGCTGAGCCGTCTGACCGATAATATTCTCGGCCTGAGCGGCATCGGTATATCCCGGAAGGTCGACAATGATCCGGTCATCACCCTGTTTCAGAATGACCGGCTCGGTTACGCCGGTGAAATCGACGCGGTTGCGGATGACCTGAATAGCCCGATCGACAGCATCAACACGGGCCGAGGCTTCGATTTTTTCCATCTGGACGCGCAGAACAACATGCAAACCGCCCTGTAAATCCAGCCCCAGCCGCATCGCTTTGCGTTCCAATTCCTGAGCTGAGCCGGGCCGAATCTCCTCCATTTTTTGTCTGTCGGTCCCCGAGAGAGTCCAATACCGCAGAGTATTCCAGAATCCGATGAAAGCCATAACAATAAAGATTCCGGTTACTGCCAATCGCCAAGTTTGACCCTTCATAGAGATATTCCTTTAACTATAGTTATTAGTTTCTTATCTAATTTATTATCGGGAGAAAAATCAGAATCGAGGCAGGGAAATCTAACTGGTGCCGGAGGGCTTGGCGCCGACCAGCGTAAACTCACAGGCTTTTTCGGGAGAGATTGATGCGGTCGTGGTCAGAGCATCAAAACGCCGGAATTTGATATCCTCAAAAGCTTTGCCGCCTACCGCCTTGGGAGCCGGACAATTATCATCCAGGTTGTAACTTCCCACGACCGCCGGGACCGAAAGGAAAAATATCATTTCCGGGCCGGCCGGCTCACTTTCGTCATAGGAGAAGCCATTCCCCGGCAGGCCGGCAATTGACATCGCATCGCCGGAGGATACTGATTTCGGCAGGCCGGTTTTCCCATCCTGGGCGGGTGCGAATATGATTCCAACACTGCCCAGAATTATGACAGCCAGAAGTCCGGTCATTAAGACCAGACCATATAAGACCGAACC
>JAPLUR010000037.1 GCA_026397505.1 Candidatus Zixiibacteriota bacterium | reverse complement strand
TATTTTCCGCCGGAAAGGCCGCAGGCCCGCTGGTCATATATGATCACCTGCCAACCCGAATCGAGCAGGGGGGGGATAAATGATATCAGGCTGGTTCGGTCGGTGTCATCGGGGTGAAGCATTATCACCGTCCCCCTTGTTTTTGCGCGGCCGGTGTCGGGGGCAAAAAATAACGCCGCCAGGTTAATGTTGTCATTAGAGCTGACCGCAAAAGTATCCGGATGCAGGCCGCTCTGAACAAAATAGGCGGCGTCATTGGTGAGCTTAAATTGGGGATCCTTGAAGCGGTCGGCATCAGGGCGGGCGGTCAGACGGGGAACAGCTATTAAAGGGTAAATGATATAGAATATCAAGAAAAGGACAATGGCCGTCAGGACCGCCACGGTCAGCACGATTTCTCTGGTCTTCTTGCTCATCAACTTTGCCATAGAGCGGATCCCTTTCTTGCAGGAGAAGTTGCGGCATAAAATTGTCAATCTCGGTAAAGATAGCAACTACAATCTGCTTCTCCGAGAGATTTATCGAAAATACTAATATTCCAGGGTGATTAGGGAGAATTCTTATCCCCTTTCAGGAGATGATATTTCGGCGGGAAAAGGTTCGGGGAGCCGCAAAATGCCGCTTGCTTTGTGCATCGGATGAACAGCAGGGGGCCGAATGAGTCGCGCTATAATGTATAAGGGGGGCGCGGCCCTTGAAAAAATATGGCGAAAATGCGAATTTTCCTATTGACAACCAGTTTCTTTCTATATATATTCAGTTCGATGATAGGTATAGTGTCCGCAGTAAACCTTGTTGGAAAATAAGGCGAACTAAAGGTCTTCATAAACCCTGAAGTACATTGTCAGAGCCAAAATACTGCAGTTTTAAGTCGGCCGTGGGGGGCGACTTAAAATAGACTACTGTTAGATTGAATGGTTGAGTAGCTTAGCGTTGGCTGAAAAAAAAGGCAGAAAAGCCGATAGGTGATATATAAATCACCCTGGCTATATGTTGGTTAAGCTGGTCAATTTCTTAAGGTTGCAGATTATTTGAAGAATAGCTAAGGGATAGCGTTAAACCGATAGACACTTAACGGAGGAGATAAGGAATGTCCTTCAATCCCAAGTCCCTGAGCACTAGCTACCTAATCGCTACTGCCATCCTTTTCTTTTTGCTGTTCTTTGCCACTTCAGGGTATGCACAGTTTTATGACCTGGAGGTGAACGTGGGCGATACGACCGGTCCCCCGGGGCAGCAAAATTCGCTCATTTCTGTTTACATGAACAACTTTTCCGACACGGTCGCCGGTTTTGAACTCTGGCTGATTTTAAATCGGCCGGATCGCGCCGTTTTTATTACGGAACTTGACACGGTTGTGGACACCATACGTTGGGCCTGCCGGTCCGGCACGGTCCCTCATAGTTGCGATTCGGTAGTGGTTTCGCCATACTGGATCTGCCACCAGTACAGCGGCGGTCATTGTATCGACTCCAGTTCGGAAATCGGCTTCTGGCGTTGCCTGCAGTATGGCGGCAATCCTCCGCACTGTATCGATTCGACCTTCGACTATGGTTGGGACTGGGTTCATATCGATACGACTCCGGCGTTTGTCGGCAACATTGATACGACCGGGACGCTGGTATCGGGCTGGGAGTATATTCAGACCCGATCCTACGGATCCAACGGCATGGATATGAAAATCACCGCCCAGGCCAACCTTCTGGCGCCGCCTTATAAAAAAGGTATCGGCTTCCCACAGGATGGGCGGACGCCGCTGATCAAGCTTCGGGCGGACATTTTCAATATTCCCGACACGGCCACCGAACGCACCGTGAAAATCATGATCCAGCACGACAACCTTGATAATTTTGGTTTCTCGGATGAGGAAGGAAATCTCATCGGGTTTTATTCACAGTCGGTAGTGGATACGAGTTGGTTTGTCTGTCAGCAGTGGGCCGACCCGCCCCAGAATACTATCTGTATGCTCTACCAGGAGGTTTCAATCCCGCCCGCCCAACCGGATTCGATCGACGTTGATACAATACTGGTGGCCCGGCTGGATACGAGCAAGGTCAGTGTTACCGATGGCTCGCTGACCATTATGACCGGAATTTGCGGTGATGTGAATAATAACCGAGTGATCAATATTCAGGATGTTACTTACCTGATAAAATTCCTTTATCAGGGTGGGGCCGCGCCGCCGGTGCCGCGTCTGGCGAACTGCAACGGCGATTCTATCACGAATATAAAGGATGTCACCTACCTCATCCTCTTCCTGTATAAAGGCGGGCCGGCGCCGATTTGCCATTGATTATGTGTGGGATGACGAAGTAGAAGTAATTGAAGAGACTTAACAGAATTAGAACAAGAATTTAATATTTACTTAGTCAAAGGTGACTAAACACTAAGAAACCAAAAAAGAGAAAAGAAAGGAGGTGACACTTTAAGAGGTAATTGCAAACACGCGCTCAAAAGAAAGAAAACACTTTGATTTTCTTGCTTAACCGGAATTGGCCATATCTTTCGGCTAGGTGGCTCTCGCCGGGAGAACCAAAACCGATTCTGGGACCCCGAGGGGGGGTTAATGACTCGAAAGAGTCGCGATTAATGACTGAATATTATGTTAACGAAACAACATAGGAGCACAAGATGAAACGCATATTGTTTGTACTTGTCTTATCCTTAATGCTTCTTTCTTTTGGGCAGAGCTATGCAACATTGACTTTCAGCGCTGCCGTATCTGGTGCCGGTGCCTACGTTGATGGGCCCAATACCAAGATTAATCCGGGTATGGCCGTCAGCATCGATGTTTCTGCGGCCAGCACCGATTCTCCGGCCCGCATAACCTGGTCCAGCCCGTTCTCCATTACCGGGACGGACGTGACGGTTGTCTGGGGCGACACCGCATTGTTTGCCCAGGCTGCTTTCAAGGGTTATTGGGACCTTTTCAAAACGACGTATGCCGAGAGCTGGGACGGAGTTCTTCCGGACCTGTTCAACTACACCGGCGTCGGTAACTCCGGTGGGTTCCCCGGTGACGGCGTTGCGAAACTGATCCTGAAGTTCGGCGCCACTGTCGCTCTTGTCGGTCCCGCCACTACTGGCCAGATTTGCATTGGCCAGGGCGATGCCGTCAACGATGTCTATGACTGGATTTTCGATGATCCGCAGCCGACTTTCGACCCTGTCTGCTTTACCGTAGAGCAGGCCCCGAATTTCGCGCCCAACTTCACGCTTCCTGGCGCTCTCTGCCCGTTGCAGAAGACGACCCAGTGGGATGTTCCCGTGACGGCCACTTTCCTGGCGATTGATGTTGAGCAAGACGCGATCACGTATTCCAAGGCCGGCGGTGTCGGCGGTCTCGTAGGCGGTGCTTTCACCTATCAGCCGACCTGTCAGGATGTTGGTCAGTCCCTCAATGTCGATGTTCTCGCGACTGATGCCATGCATGGTGCCCCGGGCATTGCGACCCAGCACTGCGTTATGGGTATCGTCGTTCTGAACACCGCTCCGGTGATTGCCGGCGACTGCGGCGAGACCTTTACCGTGGGTCTGTCCGGCGGTGCTGCCGACTTTACCGCGACCGACTTCAACATTGGCGACACCAAGACCTGGTCGGTCTCCGGTGTGACCCCGGCTCCACCGATTGGCCCGTATGGTATCGATGCGCTCGGTCATTTCACATTTGTTCCGGACCTGAGCGAACTCGGCGGAACTTTCACGTTTACGATTTGTGTGACCGACTGCGCCGGTGATTTTGATTGTTGCGAGGTAACCTTCGTTACGGTTTCCGAGCTGCCTTATCAGATCAAGATCGCGAAGGTAGAGAAGGTTCTCCAGGGTCATCACTCCCTGGTCAATGTGACGAAGTTCGAAGGCACTAATGACATGCTCGGTTTCGACTTCCTCATTGCTTATGACGCCTCTGCTCTGACCTTCATGGGTGCCTTCCCTGGCGAGCTGTTTGACATGGCCGGCATCTACCAGTGGGAGTATTTCACCTATCGTTTCGGCCCGAACGGCAACTGCGGCAACGCTTGCCCGTCCGGTCTGCTTCGTGTGGTCGCTCTGGCTGACCAGAATGACGGTCCGCATCATCCGCTTGAGCTGAATGTTCCGTCTGGCACCGTTCTGTTCACTCTGGACTTCCTGGTTTCCAACAACCGGACTCTGGAATGCCAGTATGTGCCGATTCGGTTCTTCTGGATGGATTGCGGCGACAACACTATCGCCTATCATCCCTCGACCGCCGCTCCCAATGTGGTCATTACTGCCATCTCGCGTCACGTATACGAGTTCTGGGGAGCCGAGATTACCGCTAATGCGGCTATGCCGACTTACCTTGGCGCTCCGGATATCTGCGACACTCCGGATGACACCGTATATGTTGACCAGCAGATGATCATTAAGCCCGGAACCGTCCGGTTCATCGACTTCTGGAATGGTGGTATCGACATCGTTTGCGCCGACAGTATCGACGCTCGCGGTGACGTCAACCTGAACGGCCTGGCCAATGAAATTGGTGACGCGGTTGTGTTCACCAACTATTTTATCAAAGGTCTGGGTGCCTTCACGGTCAGCGTTGAAGGTCAGATTGCGGCTACCGATGTTAACGCCGATGGTATGGCGTTGACGGTTTCCGATCTCGTTTATCTGATTCGTGTGATCATTGGCGACGCTCTCCCGTATGCGAAGCTGTCCCCGTATGCCAACACGGCTAACTTCGGTCTCAATGGTAACGTTGTGACTGTCGATGCCGAACTTGGCGCGGCCTATTTCGTATTCAACGGCGCGGCTGATGTTTCACTCGGCGCTGGTGCCTCCAACATGACTCTGATGACCGGCACCCTCAACGGCAACACGGTTGCTCTGGTTTACAACAGCATGGATAAGGGCGCCACCTGCACTGGTGGAATCCTGAACACCAATGGCACTGTGAAGTCGGTTGACGCTGTCGATTATTTTGGCAACGCGTACAAGGTCGGAATGCTTCCGACTGCGTTCAGCATTTCCAACTATCCTAACCCGTTCAACCCTGTGACGATTATAGAGCTGATGCTGCCGGTCGCTTCCGACTGGACCGTGTCGATCTATAACGTTGCCGGTCAGAAGGTTGCTGGCTATAATGGCTACAGCCCGGCTGGCAAGCAGGTCGTGACCTGGGATGCTTCGAACGTAGCCACCGGCATCTACTTCTATAAAGTAGAAGCTGGGAAGTTCTCCGCTACCAAGAAGATGGTACTGATGAAGTAACCATACACTGATCCCCAAGGGGAGGTTTAAAACCTCCCCTTGGAGTTTTAAATAAGGAGAGTAACTGCCTGAGGATTTAGTTAAAGAAATGAATATTCGGGTGAGAAGTCAGGAAGGTTGAATGGCCCCCAAAGATTACAATCTGTTTTCGAAATGTAGGTCTTGGGGCTTTTTTGTTTTATCTCCACGGATGGTCCCTCTTTGTACTTGCAACCATATGCAATATTACGGTAGAAGAAGTAATAGAGTCTCAATATTACCCGCCCGCCTCACATTTAATCAAATTTTCTTTAGCCGGAACTTGATAATTTGACCCTTGTTATTGAGTTGAGAGAGAGTAAAAAAATCTTTGTAACCCTTTGATTCCTAAAGGACAAAGGAGTAGTCGGAAAAATCAGAGGGTTTTGACACGGAAATCTGCCGCAGAGAGCTGACGGCAGGGAGTGAGAAGATGGATTTGACCGATTTCGGTCTGTTTATTGCTCAGACTATTAGCGGCGAAAACCGCTTTGAAAAGATATATATATGAAATTATTTTATTGTATCGCAATGAGTTTGATGGTTCTGACCGGCGTTCCGGCTCGGGTTTTATTGGCTGCGGAAACGGCCAATAGTGCTCCTGTGATAGAGCCTATTGCGAGGCAATATGTTATGGAGGGTGAACGGCTCCAATTGAAAATCACGGCAACCGATACCGACCTTGATGCGATTACGCTGGGGATCATTTCGCGGCCGTTGGGGTCGATTTTCCTCGATAAGGGAAACGGCACCGCCGATTTCAGCTGGACCCCAAATTTCACCGGCCCCAATTCCTCGGAAGGGTCGCCATTCGAGTTGACTTTCTGGGCGGGCGATGGGCATAATTCCAGCCTGATTAGGACGGAAATCATAGTTACTAATAAGAACAGACGGCCGATTATAGCCGCTCCGGACACGGTAAGCGGTGTGGCCGGCGAATTAGTTTCATGCGATTTGAGCGCTGATGATCCCGACCATGACCGGGTCAGTTGGAGCCTTCTCACCTTGCCCGACCGGGTTTCATTCAGCGGCGGCAATCCGGGGCATATCAGTTGGGAGAGCAGCTACCGCGATTCGGGGTATTATCCGGTCAGGATCGCCGCGATTGACCAGTATGACGCCGCCGATACCGCCGAGGTCGTTTTGAGCATGGCGCCGGCGGTTATCTATGCCCTGACCATCGATACATCGTCGGGTTATCCGGGCGAAATAGCCACGGTGAATATAAATTTGGCCAATTTGGAGCCGATCTCGGGATTTGATCTTGTTACCAACTACGATGCTTCGGGCCTGAGTTTGATTTCGATTTCTAAGACCGAAACCAGAGCGGCCGCCTTTGAGTATTTCAATTATAAGCTCAACGACCGGGGGATTCAGGGGGATGTTCGGTTGACCGGAATTGCCGACATGCTCAACAGCACGGTCGCCCCCGATCTTGCCGCCGGGAGCGGCCCGATTGTCAGACTTACTTTTTATATCACGAGCGATCTCAATTTCGCCGGATTTTCGATTCCTCTGAGATTCGTGTTCCGCGATCTTCTTACCGGCATAGACAATACCCTGACCGATACTTCGGGTAATCGTATCGAACAATCCTCGATAGATTACTATGACGGATATATCAGGGTGTTGAAATCAGCAATGGGCAATCTGGGGGATATCAATCTGAACGGGATGCCGTATGAAATCGGCGATATGGTTTATTTCACGAATTATTTCATCAATCCCCGGCAATTCCCGCTGGATCCGGTTCAGCGGGCCAATTCCGACGTGAATAAAGATGGAACTCCGGGAACGGTGGCCGACCTGGTTTTTCTTTTGAATCGGCTGGTCAACGGCAGTTATCCGACTGCCAAGCCGAGGTATAATCTGTCGCCGGTTGATGTTTATGTCCGGGATGATGCCGGCGGTTTCGAGTTGAGTTATGATGCCTTTGAAAACCTGGGCGCTCTGGCACTGACGCTTGAAGGTGTCCGGGAAATTCCGGCCGGTTTGAACCTTGTAGCCGGACCGGAGAGCGGGGGGATGCGGTGCAAATGGAATACCGACGGCAACCTTCTGCGCGTTCTGCTCTATAGCGAGAACGGCGCGGTCATTCCGGCGGGTGTCGGTCGGTTCTTGAAAATAGAAGATATTTCGGCGTTTACGATAAAGGAAATTCAAGCCTCCTCGGCGGATGGTTACACGATACCGGTTGCGGTCAAGGGTGATCCAACGACTCTGCCGACAGGATATACATTATATCAAAACTTCCCCAATCCGTTCAATCCGGCAACGGAGATCAGGTTTGATCTTCCCGCCCCGGCCCAGGTCAGGTTGACGGTTTATAATCTGCTGGGCGCGGAGGTGGCCACCCTGGTACAGGGGGACCTTCCGGGCGGACATCACACGGCCATATGGGATGGGAAGGACCACAGTGGAAATGCGGTCGCCAGCGGAATCTATTTTTATCGCTTGAAGGCGGCGGACTATGCGGCTCAGAAAAAAATGATTCTTATAAAATAGATAGGTGCCAATATGTTTACTCATTTAGAGCGAGAAAAAAATAAATCTTCGAGGTGGATGATGCCGTACTACAAAATCCCCCTGCTCTTGATATTTGTTGTCCTGATCATTTTCGGAGGCGAGAGCCGCGCCCAGTTGATAATCGACAGCGTCCATTACGGGCTTGATATCGCCGATTTCAAGGGCCTGCCCGATTCGATAGTGAGAATGCCGATTCAGATCAAGAACGAACTTCCGATCGGCGGTTTTATCATCCGTTTCGAATATGACACGACTCTGCTCCATCCGATCCGGGTGGGAATCGATGAGGGCAGCTCGATTGTTTACGATAGCGTGGAAATGGTCGGGCGGGGATTAAGTACGGTTAACAGCTTTGCCACTAGTATTCCGCCGCCGCTTCACGACACTACCATATATGCTGTCAGGGCGGCCCGCGATACGGCTGATACTATCAATCGCGGCTCCCACTTCATCATGTTCATTCCTCAGCCGCGGCCGGAGCCTGCACCCACGGGCTGGCACACGCCGTTTATTCCGGTTGATACGCCCGTTGTTTCCACCATTATTTATTTTCTTTTCCGCGTGGACGCCGGCGCAGCCTTAAATACCTCGCGTTTTATACAGATAAAGGATCACAAGAATATTGTCGGCCAGCCGCAGGAATACCGTATTAACCAGTTTGCCGATACGACCGGAACGGTCACCATTTATCCCGGCACGGGAACCTATGGTTACGGCCGGTTTATCGTTGATACCGGAAGTGCGCCGATCGATACCACTTGTCCTTCGGGGTATCACTGGTGTGTGGACCACTGCTGTCCCAATACGCCGGGGAACAACGCCCCGACGATAGATGCCATCGTCCCCTCCAGTTACGAAATAAAGCAAGGTGATTCGGTTAAATTCAGCGTGACTGCGCGTGATGTCAACGGCGATGCCATATCGCTTCTGGCCAGCGGCATGCCGCAAAACGCCACTTTCAGCCCGAGCAATCCGGCGACCGGAACCGGTACAGTCACGGGGAATTTCCGCTTCCTCCCCTCTTTTGCCCAGTCGGGAACTTTCACCATTGACTTTCAGGCGACTGATGAGCATACCGAGAAATCAAGTATTCGCTCCGTATCGATAAAGGTCAATGTTCTGGATATAGACCGGCTGTTTACCAGTTCGGCCTACGGCGGCGCTCCGGTCGGCGGCATTCCGGGCGCAACGCCGGTGATATTGCCGATCGATCTGGTGACGACCAAAACAGTTTATGGTGTGCAGTTTGATATGAGTTATCCCGGCTCGATTGTCGAGATAGATTCGCTGCTGGTGACCAGCCGGACTCCGGAATATGTGGTCTATGAGAATCTGGGGCAGTTCCCCGATTCGATCCGGGTGGTTACTTTCGGCCTGGCCAATGAAGCCATCGGCCCGGTCGATACGATTTCGGGTTCGGCCATTCTGAGGGCTTTTCTCTCGATTGACACGGCCGCCGCGCCCGGCGACTACTGGATACGTTTTTATGATGCCTGGGAGTCGGTTGATCCCAATCCGTCGGTTCCCTCGCTGGCGCTTCTTACCGATTCCGGTGTCGTGCAGGTTGATAAGTATGGTGATGTCAACCTCGACAAACGAATCAACGTTGACGACCTGGTCAAAGTGGTGGCCTATATTATCGGCAGCTATGGCTTGCCGCCGCGTAATTTCGCCACCGCCAATGTGGTTAAAGACGGCACGGTCAACGTGATCGACCTGGTCGGAATTATTAATCTCATCTTCGGTCTTCCCGTCAATCCCTCCCCGGCGCCGGTTAACTATGGCGACAATTTCGCCACTCTGTCGGTGGTGCACGAGGATCTTTCGGCGGGACAACTGACCAAATTGAATGTCCGCGGCGAATTCCCCGACGATGTCGCCGGAGTGCAGCTTCAGATCGACTATGACCCCGATGTAATCGAGCTGAGCCGGCCGGAAATTTCGGAAGTCGCCAATCAGTTTACACTGGCATTTAATGATGACCATAATGGGCGAATCCGCCTGGTTCTCTATAACCGCCAGCCCTGGAAGAAGGAGAATCTCATCCCCGCCGGTCTGGCCGATGTGGTTCGGCTGCCGGCTACGGTAAAGCAGGCAATCAAGGCTGACGATAAATCTAAGGTGCGGATTACGCAGGCTTTTCTCTCTAACAGCAATGCCAACGAGATCCCGTTGGAGGGTTTGGCGCCGGTTCTCCCCTCGACCTTCATGCTCTATCAGAATTATCCGAACCCGTTCAACCCGACCACCCGGATCGATTTTGATATCAATCAGAACGGTCTTCCGGGCGGCCGGCTGACCAGGCTTAAAATCTACAATATCCTCGGTGAGCAGGTGAAGATGCTGGTAGACGAGTATAAAAGCCCGGGTCATTATACGGTAACCTGGGATGGAGCCGATAAGAATGGAAGATCCGTGGCGACCGGTATCTATCTCTATCGTCTGGAGGTCGCCGATAAGCACCAAACCAAGAAAATGTTGCTGGTGAAATAGGGATTGAGGTAACAAGAATGCATCAAAGGAATAGATTTTCAGGTTTCCCGGCGGCCTTTGGAATTGTCGCGGCACTGCTGCTGGTAATTCCGGTTCTGGCCCAGGCACAGGCCAATCAGTTGCCGGTGCTGAACCCGATCGGCGACAAGACGATCGATGAAGGAGTCAATCTGAATTTCGGGGTCTCGGCCACTGATGCCGAGAGCATTCCGGCTCTGACCACCTCTTCTCTGCCGACCGGGGCCACTTTTGTGGATAATCTTGACGGTACCGCGACATTCGATTGGACGCCGACTTTCACACAGGCGGGAATCTACCCGGTTATGTTCTATGCGACCGATGATTCCGCGGCGGTCGATTCCGAATTGGTGACTATCACGGTCAATGATATCAACCAGCCACCGGTGCTGGCGGCGATTGGTGCCAAGAGCGTTAATGAGAATGTTAATCTGAATTTCAATACGACCGCAAATGATCCTGATGTGACAACTCCCTCGATGAGCGCCACTGGTTTGCCTCTTGGGGCGACTTTCACCGATAATCTGAACGGTACCGGGACATTCAACTGGACCCCGACCTATGATCAGTCGGGTGTATACAATGTCACTTTCTTTGCCTCGGATGGCACTCTGAAAGATTCGGAGATCGTTGCTATTACGGTTAATAATGTCAACCGTGATCCGGTTCTGGCGGCAATTGGTGCCAGGAGTGTCAATGAGAATGTTAATCTGAATTTCAATACGACCGCGACTGATCCTGATGGAACGACACCCTCAATGAGTGCCACCGGTTTGCCGGTTGGTGCGACTTTCGTTGATAATCTTAACGGTACCGGGACATTCAACTGGACCCCGACTTATACGCAATCCGGTATTTATAATATTACTTTCTTTGCCTCGGATGGTACTCTGAAAGATTCCGAGATCGTTGCTATTACAGTAAATAATGTCAACCGTGAGCCGGTTCTGGCGGCAATTGGCGCCAGGAG
>JAPLUR010000036.1 GCA_026397505.1 Candidatus Zixiibacteriota bacterium | reverse complement strand
ACCAAATCCAAAAGCTCCGGATCATCAACCATGTCAACCTTGTTCATATAAACAATGATATACGGAACCCCAACCTGACGAGCCAGAAGAATATGCTCCCGCGTCTGTGGCATCGGACCATCCGCCGCACTCACCACCAATACCGCCCCATCCATCTGCGCCGCACCCGTAATCATGTTCTTCACATAATCGGCGTGACCCGGACAGTCAACATGAGCATAGTGGCGCTTCTCCGTCTCATACTCCACATGCGCCGTCGCTATCGTTATCCCACGCTCCCGCTCCTCGGGCGCATTGTCAATCGAATCAAAGGTCCGAACCGACGACAGACCCCGACGGTTCAATATCATCGTGATCGCCGCCGTCAAGGTCGTCTTGCCATGATCGACATGACCGATCGTCCCCACATTAACGTGCAGCTTCGTCCGAACAAATTTCTCCTTCGCCATAACTTGGATATCCTCCGTCTATTTAAACATACATAATATTCGCGAACATTTTGCCGGCCACTTCCCGGGGAAGGGGAGCGTACTTAAGAAACTGCATGGTGTAAGATCCCCGGCCCTGGCTGAGATTTCTCAGCGCCGTGGCATAACCAAACATTTCCGAGAGCGGTACCACGGCCTTGATTACCTGGACATTGATACGGGGCACCATGCCCATGATTTTTCCCCGGCGCTGGTTGAGATCGCCGACCACATTGCCCATATAGATTTCTGGGCAAACCACTTCCACATCCATGACCGGCTCGAGAATGACCGGTTTTGCTTTCCGGGCGGCTTCCTGCAGTGCCTGAGAGGCAGCAATCTGATAGGCTATTTCCGTGGAATCAACCTCGTGATAGGAACCATTGAAAAGAGTGGCTTTAATGCCCGTCATGGGGTATCCGGCAATAGCGCCGTTGGACATCGCTTCACGAATGCCCTTTTCAATATAGGGAATATATTCTTTCGGGATTGTCGCCCCGATTATTTTATTTTCAAATTTGAAAACGGTACCGTTATCAGACGGCTCGACTTTGATCCAAACGTGACCATATTGGCCCTTACCGCCCGACTGGCGAATGAATTTCCCCTCTGCTTCCACCGCTTCGGTGATGGTTTCTTTAAAGGCGACCGAGGGTCTGCCAATATTGGCCTGAACATTGAATTCCCGAATCATGCGGTCAATGAGAATCTCGAGATGCAGTTCGCCCATACCGGAGATGATAGTCTGCCCCGTTTCCTCGTTCATTCTGACTTTGAAGGTGGGATCTTCTTCCTGAAGCCGCTGCAGGGCATCGCCCAGCTTATCCTGATCCGCTTTGGATCTGGGCTCGATAGCCACAAAAATGACCGGTTCGGGGAACTTCATCATTTCCAGTATGATTGGATGTTTGGGATCGCAAAGGGTATCGCCGGTGGTGGTCTTGCGGAAGCCGATGACGGCAACAATATCGCCGGTGGAGGCGAGCTCCACATCCGCCCTTTTATTGGAATGCATCTGCAGGATGCGGGCAACTCTCTCCTTGATTCCGGAATTGGGATTCAAGATGGCGGTGCCCTGTTTCATTTCACCGGAATAAATCCGCAAATAGCATAATCTTCCCGAATGCGAGTCGCTTTGAATCTTGAAGGCCAGGGCGGTAACCGGCTCAGCGGGATCGGCCTTTCTCTGTAACTGTTTCTTGCCATCGGGAGAAAATCCCTGTACTGGGGGAAGGTCATTCGGGGCAGGCAGGTAATCCACAACAGCATCCAGCAAGGCCTGCACCCCGCGATTGCGGAATGAAGAGCCGCAGAGGACCGGAACGCGGGCGCATTTTATAACCGCCTTGCGGATAGCCCGCCGGATATCCTCAGCCTCGACGGTCTTTTCGTGCAGAAATTTATCCAGAAGAACGTCATCGAATTCCGAAACCGCCTCCAGCATCTCCTCGCGCGCCTTCAGCGTAATATCTTTCAAATCATCGGGGATAGGGTAATCGGTGAAGGTTTCGCCAAGAGTTTCGTCATGGTAAACCCGAAGGCTCAAGCTAATCAGGTCAATAATGCCGGCGAAGAGCTCTCCCTGCCCGGCCGGAATCTGGACCGGAATACACTTAATGGAGAACTTTTCATTCATTTCCTTGACGGTTCGGACAAAGTCGGCTCCGACGCGATCCATCTTGTTGATGAATGCTATCCGGGGGACAGGATATTTGTCGGCCTGTTGCCAGACTGTTTCGGATTGCGGTTCCACGCCGCCGACGGCACAAAAAAGTGCCACAGCGCCGTCAAGGACGCGCAACGACCGTTCAACTTCAATGGTAAAATCGACATGACCGGGGGTATCAATGATATTTATTTGACAGTCACGCCAGAAACATGTAGTGGCGGCGGAGGTTATAGTAATCCCTCTCTCCTTTTCCTGCTCCATCCAATCCATGGTGGCAGCGCCGTCATCCACCTCACCGATACGGTGGGTTTTGCCGGTGTAATAAAGGATACGCTCGGTCGTAGTCGTCTTGCCGGCATCAATATGTGCCATGATGCCGATATTACGAATAAGATTTAGATCCTTTCTTCCGGACATAGAAAAACCCTGACTGAATCGTACCTTAACCACAGGCTTATCAATAAGGAACCATCAAAGCCGACCGTAAAATTCAGCAGGGCGCGGTTGGCCTAATGACTTTGGCTACTTATCCTATCTTGAAAAAGTCCCGCAACTAGATTTCTGACCTTCCTTCGTGTTACCCTTTAATTCTAATTCCAATTACCATCTGAAATGGGCGAAAGCCTTGTTGGCCTCGGCCATTTTATGTGTATCTTCTTTCTTCTTAACTGAAGCGCCCTCGTTATTGGCGGCGGCGGTCATTTCGGCGGCCAATTTTTCAGCCATGGTATGTTCCCCGCGCGCCCGAGCGTAAGTAATAACCCATCTGATAGCCAGCGCCACGCGACGATCGGCGCGGACTTCCACCGGAACCTGATAGGTGGCACCACCGACCCGCCGGGACTTAACCTCAAGCACCGGCTTGATATTGTTGATGGCTTTATGGAAGACCTCAATACCCGGCTGGCCGGTTTTCTTTTCCAGGCTGTCGAGAGCGGTATAAAGAATTGTTTCGGCAACTGATTTCTTACCGCTTTCCATTAAAGCGCCGATAAATTGAGAAATCAGCTTATCTCCATATCTGGTATCGGGAATAAGCTCCCGTTTGGGTGGCGTACTTTTTCTTGGCATGAGTTATACCTATCTACTTCTTGGGCCTTTTGGTTCCGTATTTGGAACGGCTCCGAGTTCTATCGGCGACTCCCACGGAATCCATAGTACCGCGGATAATGTGATAACGAACACCTGGCAGGTCCTTGACGCGTCCGCCGCGAATAAGGACAATAGAGTGCTCCTGAAGGTTATGGCCTTCACCCGGAATATAGGCAGTTACTTCCATTTGGTTAGTCAGCCTGACACGAGCTACTTTGCGCAAAGCAGAGTTTGGCTTCTTTGGCGTGGAAGTGTAAACTCTGGTACAAACGCCCCTCTTTTGAGGCGAGCCTTTCAGCGCCGGTGTCCTGGTTTTTGATTTAGCCACCTTGCGTCCTTTGCGAATCAACTGACTAATTGTCGGCAATGTTTTTCCTCACAAAATAAATTAATCTACAAAATATTTAAAAAAATAGAACGGTAATTTACCCATAGCTTCCTATTTGTCAAGGGTTTTCTTGAAAAATATTGGCCAGGGATTCGTCCGACCCGCCCGATGCGGCCTCATCATCCTCCGATAGAATCTGCAAGGCGTGGTATTTCTCAATTCCGGTTCCGGCCGGTATCAGGTGCCCGATAATGACATTCTCTTTCAAACCCTGAAGCCGGTCAACCTTGCCATTAATAGCAGCTTCGGTCAGGACCTTGGTGGTTTCCTGGAAAGAGGCGGCCGAGATGAAGCTTTCAGTCGACAGCGAGGCCCTGGTGATACCCAGCAGAAGCGGCTCAAAAGTGGCCGGTTCGCCGCCCTCGGCAATAACGCGGGCATTCTCGTCGGCAAACCGGTTCCGATCAACCTGCTCGCTCTCAAGGAAATTGGTACCGCCGGCGCGGGTCACCCGGACTTTCTGCAACATCTGGCGGACAATAGTCTCGATATGCTTATCGTTTATCTTAACTCCCTGAAGCCGATAGACTTCCTGGATTTCGTTCACCAGATATTCCTGCACCTTCTGGACACCGGAAATTCTGAGAATATCGTGGGGATCGATGGATCCTTCACACAGACGGTCACCGGCATTTACTCTGTCCCCGCCATGGACATGGAGATGGCGTCCATGAGGAATCAGATATTCCTTGGTTTCACCTTCGTCGCCGTGAACCAAAACCTGCTGCTGACCGCGGACAATCTTGCCGAATTCGATGATGCCATCGACCTCGGAAATGACCGCCGGGTCATGCGGCTTGCGGGATTCAAACAGTTCCGCCACGCGCGGCAAACCGCCGGTGATATCGCGAGTTTTCGAGATGGCCCGAGGAATCTTAACCAGAAATTCGCCGGTCGGGATTTCCTGATTGTCTCTGACAAGCAGGTGGGCCCCGGTGGGAATGCGAAAGGAGCCAAGCTCCTTGCCCTTGGCATCCTGAATGATAATGGTCGGGAACAGGGCCTTCTCGCGCTCCTCCACGATAATGGGCTGAATGAGACCGGTGGTTTCATCCAGCTCCTCACGAAGCGATACATCAGGCACAATGTCCTGGAAGACAACCTTGCCTCCAAACTCGGAGACGATCGTGGTGGAATAAGGATCCCATTCGAAAACCGTGGCGCCTTTGATTACTTCCTGACCGTCTTCCACGGCCAGAACCGAACCGTAGGGCACATTCATGCGCGCTCGAACGCGGTTCTTCTCATCGACAATATGAATTTCCCCATCACGCCCGTTGACAATTTTGGTATTATCCGGGCGAGCGATATAGCTGATGCCGACATAAACCAGCCTGCCGGGATATTTGGCTTCCACTTTGGACTGCTGCGCAATGCGAGCAGCGGTGCCGCCAATATGGAAAGTTCGCAGGGTCAACTGGGTACCCGGCTCGCCAATTGACTGAGCCGCAATGACACCGACCGCTTCGCCGATATTGACCATCTTCATGGTGGCCAGATTACGGCCATAACACTTGACACAGACCCCGCGTTTGGATTCGCAGGTGAGCACTGAACGGATACGGACCGAATCAATACCGGCCTCTTCTACCTGCGCGGCGTGCTCTTCATTAACCTCCTCACCGGCTTTGACAATGATTTCCTCGGTAATCGGATCGAACACATCCTCGAGCACCACTCGCCCCAGGATACGGTCGCGCAACGACTCAATGACTTCTTCGCCTTCTTTCAGGGGGACAATATTATTGCCGAGAATGGTGTTGCAGTCTTCTTCGGTGATAATCACATCCTGGGCCACATCGACCAGACGTCGGGTCAGATAGCCGGCGTCGGCTGTCTTTAAGGCGGTGTCAGCCAGACCCTTACGGGCGCCGTGAGTGGAAATGAAATACTCGATGACTGAAAGGCCTTCGCGGAAGTTGGAGATAATGGGTGACTCAATAATTTCGCCTATGCCGCCCGTGATCTTTTTCTGGGGCTTGGCCATAAGGCCGCGCATGCCAGCCAGTTGGCGAATCTGCTCCTTGGAGCCGCGCGCCCCCGATTCCGCCATCATATATACGGGATTAAATCCCTGGCGGTCACGGGCCAGATTATTAAACATAACCTCGGCCACTTCCGAAGTGGTTTTGGTCCAAATGTCGATAACCTGATTATAGCGTTCACCATTGGTGATCACGCCGCGTTCATAATTCTTTGAAATACGGTCAACATCTTTGCGAGCCTTTTCAATCAATTTCCCCTTCTCCTCGGGAATAAGCATGTCATCGATAGAGACGGTGACACCGGCAATGGTGGCGTATTCGAATCCAAGTTTCTTGAGCTTGTCGAGGAACTCGACGGTCTGAGCCGGGCCGACTTCACGATAGCAGTTGAGGACCAATTGCTCCATCTTGCCCTTGGAGGCCACATCGTTGAAGAACGGCAACTCTTTGGGCATGACCTGATTGAAAATAACCCGTCCGGGGCAAGTCTCGATGAGTTTTCCATCGATACGGATCTTCACGATGGCATGCACATCAACCTGCCCCGAGGCATGAGCCGACAGTGCCTCATCGATTGAATAGAAGACGGAACCCTCTCCCCGCGCTCCGGTGCGGGTCTTGGTCAAATAATAACAGCCGATGACCATGTCCTGCGACGGTATCGCAACCGGCCTTCCCGATGAAGGCAGAAGCAGATTGTTGGTCGAAAGCATCAGCAGCCGCGCCTCGAGCTGCGCTTCGAACGAAAGCGGCACATGCACGGCCATCTGATCGCCGTCAAAGTCAGCGTTGAATGCGGCACAAACGAGGGGATGAAGACGAATTGCTTTTCCCTCCACCAGAACCGGAAAAAAGGCCTGAATCCCGAGACGGTGCAGAGTGGGAGCACGGTTCAGGAGGATGGGATGATCTTCGATAATCTCCTCGAGAATATCCCAAACCTCGGGACGCTCCCGTTCGACCAATTTCTTAGCCGATTTGACGGTCTGGACATATCCCTTCTCTTCCAGTTTCATGATGATAAACGGCTTGAAGAGTTCCAGGGCCATAGTTTTGGGCAGACCGCACTGTGAAATTTTCAGTTCGGGCCCGACGACAATAACCGAACGGCCGGAATAATCAACGCGCTTGCCCAGCAAGTTCTGGCGGAACCGTCCCTGCTTCCCTTTCAACAGGTCGGAGAGCGATTTCAGCGGCCGTTTGGAATCGCCGCGCACCGAATGAGTACGGCGGCTGTTATCAAAGAGAGCGTCGACCGCCTCCTGTAACATTCTCTTTTCATTGCGGAGAATGACATCGGGGGCCTGAATATCAATCAGCTTTTTGAGACGATTATTGCGGTTGATGACGCGACGATAGAGATCGTTCAGGTCGGAAGTGGCAAACCGGCCGCCCTCGAGCGGGACCAAAGGCCGCAGGTCGGGCGGAATAATCGGAATGACACTCATTATCATCCATTCGGGGCGATTGCTCGACTGCCGGAAAGCTTCGACAATGCGAAGTCTCTTGAGGGCATCTTTCTGTCTTTGAGCCGAGGTTTCCACCTTCACCTGCGCCCGCAGACTGATGGAAAGCTCTTCCACATCCAACCTGGCCAGAAGTTCGCGGATGGCATCGGCGCCCATGCGGGCGTCAAACTGTTTGCCGCTTTCCACGAGTTCGGTGTAATCCTCTTCGCTTATGATA
Source organism: Candidatus Zixiibacteriota bacterium (assembly GCA_026397505.1). NCBI lineage: Bacteria > Pseudomonadati > Candidatus Zixiibacteriota > Candidatus Zixiibacteriota bacterium. Next base: position 8,144 of record JAPLUR010000036.1, on the reverse strand, counting down.
TCCCGCTCCTGATAGGAAGTATTCCCGGGATCAATCATTATGTACGATTCATAATAAATGAGCTTTTCCAGTTCGCGGACAGAAAGGCCGAGCAGGTGACCGATACGTGACGGCAGTGATTTGACAAACCAGATATGGGTTACCGGCACGGCCAGTTCGATATGCCCCATCCTTTCCCGGCGGACCTTGGACTGTGTCACCTCAACGCCGCAGCGATCGCAGACAATACCGCGGAATCGGATTCTTTTATATTTGCCGCAGTTGCACTCCCAATCTTTGACCGGGCCGAAGATTCTCTCGCAGAATAATCCGTCGCGCTCCGGTTTGAAAGACCGGTAATTGATAGTCTCAGGCTTGGTCACCTCGCCGTATGACCATGAAAGGATGACCTCGGGCGAAGCGAGCTGCACCTGAATGGCAGAAAAATCCGATGGTTTTTTCTGGGGTGCTTTAGGAATGTTTGTAGGAAACGTAGCCACCACTAAACTCCTTTATAAAATTGCCGGTCTTCGGCAGACAATTCCCAACAGACAGTACATCTCAACATATATAGTCACTTATTTCTCAATCAATTTGACATCCAGACCGAGGGCCTGCAGTTCTTTTATGAGCACGTTGAACGACTCGGGAATACCCGGTTCGGGGGGATTTTCTCCCTTGACAATCGCTTCATAAACCTTGCTGCGGCCGGTCACATCATCCGATTTGACGGTCAGAAGCTCCTGGAGGGCATAGGCGGCGCCATAGGCTTCCATCGCCCAGACTTCCATTTCCCCAAAACGCTGACCGCCAAACTGCGCCTTTCCGCCCAGCGGCTGCTGGGTAACAAGACTGTACGGCCCGATGGAACGGGCGTGAATTTTGTCGTCGACGAGATGGGAGAGTTTCATCATATAAATATTTCCCACCGTCACCTCGTTATCGAAAGGCATACCGGTGTAACCATCGATAAGTCTGGTCTTGCCGCTTTCGGGAAGCTGCGCTTTCTTCAGCATTTCCTTTATCTGCTCCAACTGGGCGCCGTCGAACACCGGCGTGGCGATATGGATATTCAGCTTATCCGCAGCCCAACCCAGATGGGTCTCCAGAATCTGCCCGACATTCATACGGGAAGGGACGCCAAGGGGATTGAGAAGAATATCGACGGGGGTTCCATCCTGAAGATACGGCATATCCTCGATCGGGACGATTCTCGAAACGACGCCTTTGTTGCCATGGCGGCCGGCCATCTTGTCACCCACGGCCAGCTTCCGGCGTATGGCCACCTTGACCTTGACCAGCTGCTTGACACCGGGCGAAAGCTCCGCTCCCCGAATCACTTTGTCGATCTCAACGGCCATCTGGGAGTCTTTGAGGGCGATAAGATCGGCGGCTTCCTTGATAATGCTATCAACTTTCTTGTTTATGCCGGTGTTGTCGCAGTAACCGTCAGGCGCGTAGGCGGCATCGAAATCGAAAGATTCAAGATGAGAAGCATCGTACTTATGACCGGCCCGGATCAGCACCGAATTGTCCGCCGTCAAGCGGATGGAGTTGCTGGTATGACCGGCCAGAATTTCGGCAATCCGCTTATTCCTGTGGTTGACTATATTCTGCTTTAATTTTCCGAAATGCTTTTTGATCTGTGCAATTTCGCTTCTTTCCTGCTTCTTGGCCTCTTCCGTTCTTTCCTTGCGTGAAAAGACCTTGGTGTCGATAACAACGCCTTTCATCCCCGGCGGCGCCTTCAGAGAGGCATCCTTCACATCTCCGGCCTTCTCCCCGAAAATGGCCCGCAGGAGTCTTTCCTCCGGCGATAATTCCGTTTCGCCCTTCGGAGTCACTTTCCCGACCAGAATATCTCCCGCTTCCACTTCGGCGCCGATGCGTACGATACCGTGCTCATCCAGATTCAGGAGCGCCTCTTCGGAAACATTGGGAATTTCACGCGTGATTTCTTCCGACCCGCGCTTGGTGTCCCGCACCTGCATTTCAAATTCTTCGATATGGATGGATGTGAAAATATCCTCGCGGAGCAGTCTTTCGGAAAGAATGATAGCGTCTTCAAAATTATAACCCCGCCAGGGCATAAAGGCGACCGTGACGTTGCATCCCAGGGCCAGCTCACCCTGGTCGGTTCCGGGACCGTCGGCGATGACATCACCCGCTTCCACCGTCTCGCCTTCTTTCACCAGCGGCCGGTAGTTGATACAGGTATCCTGGTTTGAGCGACGGAAACTGGTAAGGGGATATTCGTCGTCTTCGATGAACGCGAGTTCATCGGATTTGGGTTTGATATGCGGCTTGATGATGATTTTTTGTGCGGAAGCATATACGACCATACCGGCGCGGCGGGCCACCATGGCAGCTCCGGAATCAATGGCCACTTTTCTTTCCATGCCGGTGCCGATAATGGGGGTCTCTGCTTTCAGGAGTGGCACCGCCTGGCGCTGCATGTTTGAGCCCATCAGGGCACGGTTGGCATCGTCATGCTCCAGAAATGGTATAAGCGAAGCAGCCACAGAGACAATCTGCTTGGGAGAAACCTCGATAAAATGAATATCCTCGGGTTTGACGATCGGATAATCGGAACGGCTGCGGGCTTTGAGCATCTCGTTGACAAAATGACCATTCTTGTCCATCGGCTCATCGGCCTGGGCGATTATATAGCGGTCTTCCTCGTCGGCCGTCAAGAAGACAAGTTCATCGGTAATCTTCCCCTTTTTGACCCGGCGATACGGCGTTTCCAGAAAACCGTATTTGTTGATTCTGGCGAAAGTGGCCATGGAGGCAATCAGCCCGATGTTCGGACCCTCCGGAGTTTCAATGGGACAGACGCGGCCGTAATGAGTATGGTGCACGTCGCGCACTTCGAATCCGGCCCGTTCCCTGGTCAGACCGCCGGGACCAAGGGCAGACAACCTCCGCTTATGAGTCAGTTCCGAAAGAGGATTAGTTTGATCCATAAACTGCGAGAGCTGGGAGGAACCGAAGAAGGTGTCGATGACAGCCGAAACAGTGCGCGCGTTGATAAGAAGCTGCGGGGTAACCGGGTCGCTTTCTAAGTCGTTTCTCGGCTTGAGGGAGAGCCTTTCACGAATTGACTTGGCGACGCGCGAGAGTCCGACCGAAAAGAGATTGGCGAGAAGCTCACCAACCGTTCTCGCACGGCGGTTTCCGAGGTGATCGATATCATCGACCACGCCATTACCGTTGCGCAAAGCGGTAAGATACTTGATAATGGCCACAAAATCCTTGACATCCAGCACGGTGGTGGAAAGAGGAATATCCAGTCCCAGCCGCTGGTTAATCATGTAGCGGCCCACTTCGCCCAAATCGTACCGCTTGGTATTGAAGAACAGCTTTTCCAGAAGCGCCTCGGCCATTTCCATGGTGGGCGGCTCACCGGGACGCAGGAGTGAGTATATTTTTGCCAGCGCTTCATCACGGGTTCTGGTAGCATCCTTGCTGATGGTATTCACGATGACCAGGGCATCACGGACATTTTCTCTCACCACAACCTTAATCTTCTTGATCCCGGCTTCCTTTATCTTGGCATATTCGGCGGTGGTGATGGTGGTGGCGGCGGCAACAAGAATTTCGCCGGTCTCTTTGTCGATAATCGACTCCGCGACAACCTGGCCCTCGATCGCCTCAGGTTTCTTGCCGGCCAATTCGAGAGTGGAGACATTGTAGAAAGCATGAATGAACTCTTCATCGGTGGCATATCCTACGGCGCGCAGAAGCGTGGTGACGGGCAGTTTGCGTCGGGAATCAATATAGACGTACATAATATCATTAACATCGATAATAAACTCCAGCCAGCTTCCGCGATATGGAATTATGCGGGCTGAATAGAGAATTTTTCCGTTGGGATGAGTCTCTTCATCGAAGAACACCCCCGGAGAACGATGCAACTGACTGACAATCACCCGCTCCGCGCCGTTGACAATAAATGTTCCCCATTCAGTCACCAGGGGAAGCTCGCCGAGGTACACATCCTGTTCAATGACGTCCTTAACCTGCTTCTGCTCTCCCTCCCCCTGCTTGGAGATCAGTCGGAGGGTTGCCCTGAGAGGGGAGGCATAAGTCATATTTCTTTCCCGGCATTCGTCTATGGAATATCGCGCCGTGCCGAGCGCGTAGTTGACAAACTCCAGAACATGATTTTCAGCAATGTCGGTAATGGGGAAAATCTCTTCAAATATCTGCTGTAATCCCTGCTTAAGTCGTTTTTCGGGGGGTGTCGACAACTGCAGGAAGCTGTTATAGGATTCCAGTTGGATATCCAGCAAATTCGGCATTTCGGCCGCATCACTGATTCTGCCGTAGCTTATCCGTTCAATACTTCCTTTGCGTGCCAAAATATCCTCCTCTTATATCTTTTTATAAAGGACAGACCGACGTAGATTCCGGGAGCGGGGATAGCAAAAATGACAATACTCTCAAAAAGAGAGGAACCTCGCATCGGCGACTCTGTTTCACCTTTATTTTTCTCCTGACATCTTACTGTCACAGGAGCCGTTTACTTACAGACTGCTCGACGCCTGATCAATTTCAGCCGGTTATAGCCGGCTAACAACCGGATAAACAGACCGGGGTATAGAAAGTTCCCGGTCCACAAACAAATCTACTTTACTTCAACGACTGCGCCGACTTCCTGCAGTTTTTCTTGAGCCGCTTTGGCCTCATCCTTGGAGACACCCTCTTTAACCTTCTTGGGGGCTCCATCAACAAGGTCCTTGGCTTCCTTCAGGCCCAGGCCGGTCAATTCGCGAACGACTTTGATGACCTGAATCTTCTTATCGCCGACGGCATTGAGAACCACGTCGAATTGGGTTTGCTCTTCGGCCGGAGCAGCAGCGCCAGCGGCCGGCGCAGCCGCCGCCACCGGAGCCATCGGGGTTACGCCAAATTTGTCCTGAATCGCTTTGGACAGGTCGGCCAGTTCCATTGCCGAGAGAGAGGCTATCTTCTCGACTATTTCGTTGATTACTACGTTTTCGGTAGCCACTTTACTTTATCCTTTCGATTTAACATTCTTTTTTCACAATTTATCCGCCGTCATCTTCAAATCAAACGAGTGGACCATCCCGTCTAGAAGCATGATTTGCATGACAGCATAAAGGCCCGATTAATCATGCCGTTTTGGCCATAGCCAGAGCATCCAGAGTTCCCACCAACTCCTGAAAAACACCATCAATTGACATTATCAGAGAACTGATGGGCGATTCCACCGCCGCCACCACCTGCGCCAGGAGCACATCCCGGGTCGGGAGCTCGGCCAGGCGGACAATTTCGGCGCCGGCAAAAAGCTTTTTATCAACCACAAAAACCTTGATTACCGGCCGCTGCTTTTCCTTGAAGGTATTATAGAGAATCTTGGCTGGGACGGAGGGATCATCGAATCCGAAGGCTAAAGCGGTCTGTCCGCTCAGGTGATCCACGATACCTTCATAGCCGGTTTCCTGAGCGGCAATCTTGATAAGAGTATTCTTCGCCACCAGATACTTGACGGAACTATCGCGGAGATTTTTACGCAGACGAGTTATATCGGCGACATTCAGGCCGGTATAATCGGTGACAAATACCGATTTGGAATCCTGGAGATATTTCTTGACTTCGCTGACACTTTCAATTTTTTCCGGTTTTGGCATAAGAGCACCCTTCATTTCTTCATATCAATTAAGAGGGACTGGAAATCGAGCTTCAAACCGATACCCATAGTGGAGCAGAGGGAGAGGCTCTTTATATATTGGCCCTTGGCCGAGGCCGGTTTGGCCTTGACGAGAGCATCGACAAAGGTCATGACATTTTCGGCAATCGCTTCTTCGGAAAAAGAGACTTTTCCGACCGCTACAGCGATATTGGCCTGCCGGTCGACACGATATTCAATCCGTCCGGCCTTCAACTCCCGGACGGTTTTGCCGATATCCATCGTGACCGTTCCGGCCTTGGGATTCGGCATCAGGCCGCGGGTTCCGAGAATCTTTCCCAGCCGGCCAATGACCTTCATCATGTCGGGGGTGGCCACGGCCACATCAAAATCAAGCCAGCCACCCTGGATTTTTTCCACCAGATCAGTATTGCCGATAAAATCGGCGCCGGCCTCTTTGGCTTCGGTCTCCTTTTCACCGGCGGCGAAAACCAGCACCCGGATACTCTTTCCGGTTCCGTGAGGAAGCGCCACTGTCCCGCGAACCATCTGGTCGGCATGTTTGGGGTCAACCCCCAGCCGAGCGGCCACTTCCACCGATTCATCAAACTTACAATGGCTGTTGGTCTTCATAATCTTCACCGCCTCCTTGAGACCATAGTGGCGGGTTCGATCGACCTGCTCCTTGTAAGTTTTGTAACGACGTGAATGTTGCATATACTCCTATTCTCCCCGATATCATCCCTGAGGGATGAGTCAGGTGCAAACGAATTAAATTTTAACCTTCTATTTCAATACCCATCGAGCGGGCCGTTCCGGCCACCATCGACATCGCTGTTTCAAGGGTGGCGGCGTTGAGATCCGTCATTTTCAACTGGGCAATATCGCGGACCTGCTGCATGGTCACTTTGCCGACCTTGGTACGATTTGGCTCGCCGGAACCTTTCTGCAGACCGGCCGCCTTAACCAGAAGAACCGACGCGGGAGGCGTCTTGGTAACAAAAGTGAACGATTTATCGACATAAACCGTGATAACCACCGGGGTTGTTATACCGCCCAGATGCTGCGTCTGAGCATTAAAAGCCTTGCAGAATTCCATGATGTTGACACCATGCTGGCCGAGAGCGGGGCCTACCGGCGGCGCCGGGTTGGCGTTGCCGGCCGGAATTTGCAACTTAATAGTTGTTTGTACTTTCTTCGCCAATTTCTTATCTCCAGAATCTAAATTTCAATACTACTTCTGCTTGACCGCTTCAATTTGCAGGAAATCAAGCTCGACCGGGGTAGGACGTCCGAATATCGAGACCATCACCTTAATCTTCTTGCGCTCCATATTTACTTCGCCGACGAAACCCGAAAAGTCGGCAAAGGGGCCGTCGATAACCTTCACCGAATCACCGGCCTGATAAGGGACATCGGTCGCCTCGACCGTTCGAGAGCGGTCGACCTGACCGATTATCCGCTCCACTTCATCTTCTTTGAGCGGGTGGGGATTGCCGGCGGCGCCGACAAAATTGGTAATACTCGGCGTAGAAACGACCAGATTTTGAGATTCTCGATCCAATTCCATTTCCACCAGAATATAGCTCGGGAGAAATTTCTTGGTCGAGGTTGACCGTTTTCCCTGCCGCATTTCGGTTACCTGTTCGGTTGGAATCAGAATTCCGCCGAACTTGGCTTCCAGACCGGCAGTGGCAATGGCCGATTCGAGATATCTCTTGGCCTTTTGCTCATGTCCGGAATAAGTATGGACAACATACCATCGCAACGGCATCGATTTGTCTTCCTTATCCAAAAATGGTTTTGGTCGCCAGAACCAGCAGTCGGTCAATAATCCCGATAAAGACATAGATTATAATAGTGACCACTATGGTGACTACCGTGGAACCGATCAATTCGTTACGGGTCGGCCAACTGACCTTGGTTAACTCGGCCCGGACTTCTTTCAGAAATTTTATCAGTTTACCAAACATCATGTACCCTTATCTTTGCATTCAGCAGGCCAGGAGGGATTCGAACCCCCAACATCCGGTTTTGGAGACCGGCGCTCTAGCCGTTGGAGCTACTGGCCTGTTTGCTTTACCGGCTGTTACCTGGTCTCCTTGTGCAGCGTATGCTTATTGCAGAAGGGGCAGTACTTCTTATATTCAACCCTTTCCGGGTGCAATCTTTTATTCTTGGCGGTGTTATAATTCCGTCTTTTGCATTCACCGCAGGCCAGTGCTATCTGTTCTCTGGGCATATCAACGATCTTTCAAACAATAATGTTTCAGGCAATAATTTCACCGACGACACCGGCGCCAACCGTCCGGCCGCCCTCGCGAATCGCAAACCGCAACTCCTTCTCCATCGCAATCGGCGTGATCAGCTCCACTTCCATCTGCGTGTTGTCCCCGGGCATGACCATCTCAACACCCGGCTGCATCGTGATGACGCCCGTCACATCCGTCGTCCGAAAATAAAACTGCGGCCGATAGCCGTTGAAAAACGGCGTGTGACGACCTCCCTC
>JAPLUR010000035.1 GCA_026397505.1 Candidatus Zixiibacteriota bacterium | reverse complement strand
GTCGGACTTGGGGAACATCGGACTGATCTATAAGGCTAAGGGGGACTTAGATGCGGCGCTGAAATATCAGCAAGAGGCTTTAAAAATAGATAGGGATATAGGTTATAAGCAGGGTGAAGCGTCGGACTTGGGGAACATCGGACTGATCTATAAGGCTAAGGGGGACTTAGATGCGGCGCTGAAATATCACCAAGAGGCTGTGAAGATACATCGGGAAGTCGGTTATAAGCAGGGTGAAGCGTCGGCCTTGGGGAACATCGGGAATATCTATTCGGCTAAGGGGGACTTAGATGCGGCGCTGAAATATCACCAAGATGCTTTAAAGATAGCTCAAGAAATAGGTCATAGGCAAAATGAAGCGAATCAATTGGGGAACATCGGGCTGATCTATTCGGCTAAGGGGGACTTAGATGCGGCGCTGAAATATCTGGAAGAGGCTCGCACCATTCTGATCAAACACAATCTCGCCCATGGCCGTGACATCATCGAAAACGCCATTGCGAAAATAAAGGCAAAAGAAGCTAAGTAACTAGGCTTTGAATTCTTTGTAGGGGCGCCCCTCGCGGTCGCCCTTTTTGTTGTGCGCGGTAGGCTTTCTATGTTAGGCCGGGTCTTGTTTCCCTCGGCGAAGCCGGGGGGAATGTGACCCGGCATATCCCCACATTGCGGTGTCGGTTCACACGCTCAATAAATCTCGCGCAAGAACCGACACAACTCCAAAATTGGCAGATATTGTAGCGCAAAATCCCGAAGGGTTTTGCGAAACCGACTATGGGGACGGTGCGCCCTCTGTTGTGCCCGTCCCGCCGCCTTCTTTAAATGCTTCGTAGGGGCGACCCGCCGGTGGCGGGCGGACCAAGCGACGGCTTTGAGAATCCGCCGATCACGGTGCTTCTGGGGCAAACTCAGAACCCCTGCCCTTTTATTTTTCTTCTCCTCTCAATTTAGATAACCTTTTGCAGAACTTTCAATTAACCATCATCAGACGCCATCTTTTGGGTAAAGATTCCCCCCTTCTTTCCGATAATTACAGGGAAGATTATTATTTTTTAAGGAGGATCTATGACCCGAAAAATCGTAGCCCTGTTGGCTGGATTATTTCTGCTTACCGCGGTCGCCCCGGTTTTTTCGCAGACCGAGGATGAAATCATTGCGCAGTACCTCAAGAAAACCGAGAAGAAGCAGAAAGTACAGGGCAATGCCAAAGTCGGCTTTTTTTCTTTCTCCTTTTCCTACGGAAAATTGCCGAATGAGAATCCCTATAACAGCTTCTATAAATATGCCAACGCCAACATTACCAATCTCAGTGGCCCGGAATGGCCGCTTCTGGGAATCTGGCGTTCCAAACAGTTCGGAGCGAGTTTTGGGATGATGGCCTCGCGCAGAGTCGGCGTCAGGCTCGGCTTTGACTACTGGCTTAAAATGGGCTCCCGGACTCAAGGCGATTTTGAGTTCGACATGCAGCCTCTGGGCGTTCAGAACAATTTCGACCTGGTATCGGAGGTCAAGATTTACGGAGCTAAGGCCGGGTTCGATTATTATATTTACAACCAGCCGGATAGGATGGGGATGATAAATTCGCTGGCGGTGCGGCTGGGATTCGAGGGCGGATATTATTTCTCAAATTGGGATATCTGGCAGGGGAGCAGTTCCTATAATCTGGCCACTCAAACATATGATCAAAATACGCAGGCTATAAAAGGCTCCGCACCGGGCTTTGCCGTCTCTATCGGAGCGGACTATCCTATTCGCTTCTTTGGACTTCTGGTCGGGGTGGATGCTTCCTATATTTTCCTGAACTTCAGGAATGTCCACGGGTATAACAATGTGGGAGAGGAATTGTATTTGACCTATTCGGATAAGAATGATGATCGAGTTAACCTTGATTTTTCCGGACCCCGCGCACAGATTCAGCTCAAGAGGTTTTTCCATTGGTGATTTAGCCATTGACAAGCGGCGGTTTCGACATATTTTGAAGTCCGACAATAAATTGGAGTTATAAATCGAGAGGAACAACATTGAAAAAGGTAATTATTGTTATCCTGACGGCATTATTCTTTTGCCCGGTGCTGATTATGGCACAGCCGGCCAAGTTATCGCCGGCTCGGGTGGGACAGATCGGAGTGCCGCTGGGCAGGATCGCTTATATTCGTGACGGCGATGTCTGGGTAATGGAGTGGGACGGACGAAATCAAATGAAGGTCGTAACCGCGCAGAATGCCGATGGCAGGCTTTCCTGGGCGCCGGATGGTAAACGGATCGCCTTTGTCCGAAAAGGACAGGTTGACCTGAAGGGGCCCGACGGACTCGGCGGCCAGCACAAGGTTTATGATATTTTCATTGCGTATCTTGATTCGGTCAACACCAACACGAATTTCTGGCGGCGCATCACCGATGAGCTGGGGGGGCGTCACCCGGAATGGCAGCTGGACGGAAAACGGATTGCTTATACTAAAGATCTAAATGCCCAATATGCCAATGCCATCCTGCCCAATTATCAGATCTGCAGGATGGATACGGTCGGCGGCTCGCCTGATACAGTGGCCTATGATAAAGAGCTTGCCGACAGATTGGCCTCCATGCCGACATTCGGTCCCAACAACCAGTGTGCCTTCATACTGCATAAAGAGGGAGCCAAGCCGGTCGGAATGGTCGTGGCGCCGATGAATCTCCTAAAGAATCTGTCCGACCTGGAAATCAAAACCAAGGCGAAATACATGACGGGAGTAACCGCGCCAGCCTGGTCACCGGATGGAAACTGGATCGCCGTAATTCAGACGGAGATGGCCAATCAGGGGATTTTTATAGTGAAACCCGACCTGACCGAAAAATTCCTGGTATACAAGCCTTCTTCCGGGCAGACCCTGCAAACCTATCCTCTTTCCTGGTCTCCCGATTCGAAGTGGCTTACTTTTGCCATCGGAGATGGTTCGGTCTGGATAATTGATATCACCGGCAACGGTCTCAGGCAGATTGCGCCCCCCGGAAATAATTTGGCTCCGGCTTGGTCAAAGACCAGATAAGTAATATGGATCTTCCTTTAAGAAAAAACCCGCCGGAAGGCGGGTTTTTTTATTGTCAGAGTTTTTTCCAATCGGAGAGAAGCTCGACCAGCAGGCGGACACCTATTCCGGTGGCCCCTTTGGGAATATAAGGTTTGCCCCCTTTCTCAACATCGACATAGGCGATATCAATATGGGCCCAGGGCCAGTCGCCGATGAAATTTTCGAGAAAAGCGGCGGCCGTAATAGTACCGGCCGGCCTTCCGCCGGAGTTTTTCAGGTCGGCAATTGAGGATTTCATTAGCTCCCGATATTCATCCCAAAGCGGTAATTCCCAGACTTTTTCGGCTGTTTTATCGGCGGCCATTTTGATGCCATCAAGAAGCTTGCTGTTGTTGCCCAGAATCGGAGCGGCCGTGTATCCCAGGACAAAGAGGGCGGCGCCGGTGAGAGTGGCAATATCGACCACTGCCTGCGGCTTGAACTTATTGGCATAATCGAGAGCGTCAGCCAGAATCAGACGTCCCTCGGCATCGGTGCTAAGGATTTCGATGGTCTTTCCTTTTCTTGATTTGATGATATCGCCCGGCTTTAGGGCTTTGCCGGAAGGCATATTCTCCGCCAGCGGGATCAGGCCAACCAGGTTAATGGAGAGTTTGAGACGAGCCGCAGTGAGAACGGTTGCAAGCACGATCGCCCCGCCGGTCATATCACCTTTCATTTCATCCATATCGGCCGCCGGTTTCAACGAAATGCCGCCGGAATCAAAAGTGATTCCCTTGCCGACCAGAACCACCGGCTTCACCGCGCCCTTGCCTCCGCGATATTGCAGGATGACAAAGCGCGGCGGCTGTTCCGACCCCTGCCCCACGGCCAACAGGGCGTACATCTTCTCAGCCTTGATCTTTCGCTCGTCGAGCACGGTACATCTGATCCGGCTTTTGCGGGTCAGCGCCACCGCCTCGGCGGCAAATTTTTTCGGGGTGATGACATTCCCCGGATGAGCGGCCAGGCGCCGAGCCAGGATAACTCCTTCGCTGATGACCTGGCCACGTTTTATCGCTTTATCAAAGCCGGCGGTCTGCGTCCTGGTCGTGGCAATGAATGATATCGTTTCCGTAATATCCTTCTTCCTGTTTTTTCCCGTCTTATAATCAGTCATGTCAAAACGGCCAAGAAGAAATCCCTCGACAACGGCAGAAACTGCTTTCTCATCGCCGTCGGCCCCAAAGAAGAAAGCCACGGTTCGAGAGCTTTTGACCGCCGCAAGCCGCGAGATGGTTCCGGCCGCCTGACGATAATTATCCGGATTTATCTCTTTTTTCTTTCCCAGACCGACCAGAATGATTCTTTTGGCGGGTAGTCTGCCGGAAGTGTGCAGAACCAGGGTTTGATTCGGCTTTCCAAGAAATTCATCGGAATCATAAGCTTCTTTGATCGCGCCACCCAGGATGCGATCAAGATCCTTCAGATGAGGATCTTTCCGATAGCCATTCTCGTCACAGAATTTAATCAGAGATGAGGTTTTTATCCTCTTGAGGTCACTTGCGCCCGAAAACATTTTCATATCAACTCCCTATCCATATTGGAAAATTAGACAGATACCGACCCAACATAAGGTAAGGATAACAATTATTCATCAGCGAAACAACAGGATATTTGAAGATGTTGGAAGGCGACGGGGCCGGCCGATAATCGGATGTCAGGGGGTAATCTCTGCTTCTTTGGGGAGCACCAGACCGTGGGAGCTATCCATTTTCTCCATGCGCACTTTAATCCGGTCATCGATATTCAGAATTCTGGATTGATCATAGTACTCAATGCCGTCGAGCATGTTCAAATCGGAGAGTTCTTCGAGGACGGCGGTTATTTTGAGCACGGCACTATCGATGGTATCGAGCAGACGCGGCAGCATTGCCACGATTTCCTCGGGCGTCTTGCGTTTCAGCGACATTCTGATAACCTGCGAATTGCCCGATATTGCCATGGCGGCGTTGTTGATATAGTGAGAAAGGGTGGAGATGGCGACCTGCTTGGCCTCAAACAAACCTTTCTCTCTTTCCTCATCGAGAATCTTGCGGGTCAATTCCTGGCGGTCCTTGAAGAGACGCTGAACGGCCAGATAGGTGCTGAACAGTTCCTGGTTGGCGCGAGCCAGAAGGATTTCATAGTCTTCCGTTTCAATATCGACCGATCGGGCGAAGGCGGCGGCTTCGCGGACTATACTCGCCGCAATGTCATCGAGCTGCAGATTGCTGATTTGCAGGCGCGACGAAATAACCGATATCCGGGTTATTTTATCTTCGATGTTCGCGGAGTTCCGGCAAATGATATCGGAATTGAAGGCTACCGCCAGACGGACGATGTCATCCAATTGCCCGGATTCTTTGGATCCGATGGAATGGTGATGGGCAATCCCCGAAGCCAAATTCTCGGGCAGCCGCCACCTGCGAGCCAGCAGACTCCCCGCTTCACAGTGAGTGATTTCGAACAATTTTTTTTCTTCCTCGAGAAGATTGTCTGATCGGGCCGCGTTCCTGAGCACTTCACAATATTCACGCGGAAAATGGTGAAGGAAATAGAGCAGGCCGATTTCATGCAGAAGGCCGCAGGTAAAGGCATCCTCGGGAGCCGGATATTCGCAGGCGACCGCCAGTTTGCGGCAGGTTATGGCCACCGAAATCATGTTGCCGTAGAGGGCGGGGATATCGATCGCCAGGTCGTTTTTAAATCGGTCGCGATTAAATAAAGCGGCTGAGAGAACCAGACACTTCACGGTAGTCAATCCCAGAACCATGACCGCCTCGTGAAGGCTGACAATTCTATGGCTTAACCCGTAAAAGGGGGAGTTGGCGATTTTCAGAACGCGTCCCGCAAGAGCGGGATCGCGGCTTATGATATCGGAGAGGTAATTAATGCTGATATCGTCATTAACAGCCGACTCCAGAATCTTTGAGACTGATTCAGGAAGGGCCAGCAGTTCATTGTTTTCTTCTATCTGCTTTATGACCTTTATGGTATCGGGCATAGTATTGCAGCTCGCGAATAAGGTTTGCTCAGATTATCGGAATTTTGGGGAAAAAATTGATGCCGGTGTCAGCCTTTGACACCGGATATTTTCACTTTGGAGATCAAATCCGCCAGTTGCTCGAGGCGAAACGGCTTATGCAGAATATGATCAATACCGGCCTTGCTCATGCGGTCGGCATCGACCGACACCCCCCAGCCGGTAATCAAAATCACGGGTGTGGACGATGAAAGGGACTTGATTCTTGAGGCCAGCTCCATGCCGGACATTCCGGGCATGGCCAGATCGGCGATAACCAGATCGGGGCGGCGGGTTTCAAAAAGGTCCAAACCTTCGCGCCCATTGCGGGCGGTGATTATTTTGTATCCCATCGATTGGCACATGGCCGCCAAAAGCTCGAGAATTACCACCTGATCATCCACGGCCAGAATGGTCATCGTTTCAGGGGTCACAGCGGCTCCCGTTCCCGATATTTCCCTTTTGAAACGGAAAGAAAAATATGACGGGATCTGGCTGTACTTATCATAAGCGAATTCGCCCGAGAACGCGGTCAGTTTGCCGAGAAAATCGCGCTGCTTGAGCGGCCCTTCGATTTCACCGGTCGGCATATAGCGGCCGAATCCGGAAACCTGCTCAACGGGCGGGAAGTTTTTTCGATGCCGGGAGATGTCGATATAGACGTGTGCCTTCTGCATATAAGTGCTGATGGTTATTATTTCATCCTGGGCGACATTTTCGGTGAAAGTCCGACAGGCGATATCGAGGAAGGAAATGAAATCGCCCGGATCAAAACCGAGGGCAAGATTTTCTTTGAGATTGAGATTTACTTCAAACGGCCGTCCGCCGATCATATAGAGATTGTCGGAAATATGGCCCTGGCGAAAAGATTCCCGGATGGAATGATTAATATCGACAGATTTGTCAATTAATTCTTTTCCCACGCCGGGGGCCGAGAAGAATTCTCTGATTTTGACCGCCATTTCCTCGGTTGTCTTTAGAATGGAGCCGAGCAGGTTGGAAGTTTCGCCGGGCAGATTGGGGTCACGGCGGGCCATCTGGCAATAGCCGGAGATGGCGGCCAGTTCATTATTCAATTCGTTTATCTGGAGCGGCGTGAGCGAACCGAAAACGCTTTCGGGAGCGATCTCACCGGCCGGCCGCCCGACCAGGGTGATTTCGATTTTCAGGTTCATCAGCGCCACGAGCACGGAAATCAGACGGTGCCTTTCCGTATTTTCGGCAGGTGTTCCCTGGAAACAGAATACGGTCATGACATAATCGGACTGATCGCCGATGACAATCTGATAGTCGGCTTGAAAGACGGGCGCGGGCCTGTCGCCGAAAAGGAGCTTGAAGGCATTGCGGTTTTCCTCATCATAGCAAGAGAGATTCTCGGCCACGGCGGCGGCACCCAGGGACGGCTCACCTCCTCTGGTGACAGCCACACGGCCGGTTGAACCCTCGCCCGGAGAAATGGAAAGCTCTTCAAGGCTGAGATCTGATTGACTGCAAATAGCAACCTTAAGCTGTTCCTCTTGACGGCGGTACAGAAGGAGAATCGAATCAGGGGGAAGAATGGCCGGCATTTCCTCGAGAAAAGGCTTCAGCTCTTTTTCCAATTGAGGCGAGGTGAGTTTAAGTTTCCAGACTCTTCCAATCAGATCCAGGCCCTGGCGCCGTGAATCGGAGATAGATTCGGTACCGGCATGGCTGATGACCATTCCGGCTACGGAGGCCGCGATTCCGAGAACCTTCAAATCATCGCCGGTGTAGTTTGAGGGACCCTCATTATTTCTGAGCAGCAAAACATTGCCATGATTGTCGGCGGGGAGCAGCAGCGAAGAGCGGGCAATATAAGAGTTTCCGGATTGGTCTGTCCCTTCCTGATTTAAGATGACCGCCTTGTTACGGGGAATGGCATTGACCAGAGCTGTCTTGAAGCTATCGGAGAAATCCGGTTTCTCTGCGGTGCCGCCATGAATCCGCAGATATCCATCGACCAGACCCAGGAGCCAGACCTCATCGGCGCCGGCCATCCCCAGACACCTCCGGGCAAAAACAGCCGGAGTAGGTAGTTCGCCGGTTCTTTCAATGATGTTCTCCAGTTTTTTTGAAAACTCTTCCAGCCGCGAAGCCCTTATTTCCAGTTCACGCTGCGCTTTGCCCAACTCCCGTCCCAATCGGGTGGCCTCGACCTTTTCGGTTAGCCAGTCGGCGACCGGGGCAATGACGGAAATATATTCGCGGGAATAGCGCCGTTCATCCTGGGAGAAGAAAAGAATTGCGCCCAGCTTGTTCTTGCCCGATACCAGCGGAATCACCAGTATGGAATGAAAGCGCGAAGCGGCCAGTTGCGCTTTTCCACCGAGACTGCGGAAATCTGCAGAGATGAGGGGCGTTTCATCCTCGATGGATTGAGTGACAATATTGCGGCCGTAAGGATAATATTCGAGCAACGAGACTTCCTCTCGGGTCAGCCCGGCCGATGAGGTCAACACGAATTGCCGCTGTGCGCGATTAAGAAGGAAAATGGCGCCGGCCTCTTCCTCCAGCCCGGCCATCAGGGTGCGCAACGCCCGCTCGAGTAGTTCACCCATGGGGAACGGATAGCGGCTTTCCTGCTGGAGCGAATCAAGAAGTTTTAATTTGGCCAGATGGTTAGCCACTTCCCGGTCGCGCTCGCTCCAATAGCTGAAATAGAGAGCGAGGCCGGCCACCAGCAGAATCAGGCCGACAATCAGAGAAAGAAATTTGGCGACGGCAATATAAGGATATGTCCCGGTTAAAAACCATTCGGGATATCCGGCCTGCTGTTGTAGAAGATTGATCAGGGTCGAGAGGAAAATGAGAATCAGACCGGCGTAGATGAAACCGGAGCCGCCGGCCTCTTCGGTCTTCCCTATTCTCAGTCGATAAAGAAGGAAAATCCCCAGCAGCAACAGGACGATCAGATAACCGATGGCGATGAATTGATTCAGCATTTTTCGATCACTTCCCCGTGTAAGGTCCAGCTGTCGGCGGCGGTGATTTGTACTCGGCAGATGGAGCCGATATCGGATACGGCGCCCTCAAAAAGGATAGTCTTATTGCCTTCCGTTTTCCCTTTGAGGACATTCTTGTCCCGGCGTGATACGCCATCGACCAGCACGGCTCGAATCTGCCCCAGTTCCCGCTGATTTCTTTCGAAAGAGACTTTTTTCTGAAGACTTATCAGCTTTGTCAGCCGTCGGATTTTCTCCGCCTCGGGAACATCATCCTCGAATTGAGCCGCCGTGGTTCCCTCACGGGGGGAATAGCGGAACATGAAGGCCGAATCAAAGGAGATTTCCTCGACCGCCGCAAGGGTCATTTCATATTCAGCTTCTGTTTCCGAGGGAAATCCGACAATCAGGTCGGTGGTGAGAGAAATATCGGGCAGGGCGGTTTTCAATTTGTCGACCAGACGGCGATAGTGACCATAGGAATAGCCGCGTCCCATTCTTTCCAGAATTCTATCGGAGCCGGACTGCAAAGGCAGATGCAGATGGGCCATCATTTTCGGTTCCGAAGCGATGACATTGATCAGACGGTCGGAAAGGTCCTTGGGGTGGGAGGTCATGAAGCGGATGCGCCTTATTTCCGTCTCCGAGGCGATACGGCGGAGGAGATCGGCAAAGTCGTGGCCGTTATCGCGGTAGGAATTGACATTTTGGCCGAGGAGCATAATCTCGAGCACGCCGTCATCGACCAGCGCCTTTATCTGCCCGATAATCCGTATGGACGGGTAAGACCGTTCCTCGCCGCGGACGTACGGCACGATGCAATAGGTGCAATAATTGCCGCAGCCGCGTGAAATGGTGACAAAAGCGGTGTAGGGATTATCCCGGGCCGGCAGGAGGTCGCCCAACTGCTCGTGACCGAATTCGGTATGGATATTGACGCCGGAAGAGCCGTTGGCAAGGTAGGCCGGAAGCTCAAACATCCGGTCGGTTCCGAGGACCAAATCGATTTGAGGGGCTCGTTCCAGAATTCTCGGCCCCAGTCGCTGCGCCATGCAACCGACGACGGCAATTTTGCGGGTGGAAGCGGCTTTTTTCCAGGCGCTCAATTCCCCCAGGCGACCGAAAATTCGTTCCTCGGCGCGCTCACGGACCGAACAGGTGTTGAGGATAAGAAGCTCGGCTTCCTCCTCCGTTTGCGCCGGATAATATCCGTAAGAGTTCAGTATCGTTGCCAGCGAACCGGAATCGGCCAGATTCATCTGGCAGCCGAAGGTCAATATTTTGTAGCTTCTGACACTCAATTTTCGATCCTCTGTCGGCCATAGAGCCGGGGGCAGGTAAAAGCTCCAACAGGGAAAAGATAAGCATTATGATTCCAGAAGCAAATCAATAATTACGGGAATTTTCCCGGCCGGAAATTTCAGGGAGTCTGAGGTCAGGGCGGCAGGACAGCCGGTCGGGACGGCTGTCCTGTTATCCTCAAGAAATTACATGGGAGCACAGCCCAACTGCGGGGCCGGTCCCTGTTTATAAAGATAGTTGATCAGAAAAGTCACGTCCTGAATATTCATGAGACAGTCCCGATTGGGATCGGCTAAAGCAGGAAGCGGCGGTTGTGCCCCACCCTTATACAGGAAGTTAATCAGGAAGGTAATATCCTGAATATTGCGAATGCCGCTGTTGTTGACATCACCGGCCAATCCGGCCACCGGTTTCACCGTAAGATGATAATCGACCGAATCCTTGTAACTGCCCATCATGTCATTTGCCCTGATCATGAAGTCATATTCACCATAGTCAAAAGGAGTTCCCGATATCACTCCGGTCAACGTATCGAGATGCAGTCCGGAAGGCAGGGCACCGGAACGAATTGTATACTTGTTGCTCCCCGAACCACCGCGGATAATTATTGAATCCTGGTAAGACATATCCTGAGTGCCTGTATCGAGCGGAAAAGGAATAAGATGATATGTCCAACTCAACTTATAATTATTCTTCAGAATCCAGTTGCCGGGGTCAAGGGCGATGTCATTCACCTGGCGGTCGGTCTTGAAGAAATAGAATTTCCTGCGTGTATCGTTGAAGATGACGGTTGTGCTTGTATCGCTGCTGCCGCTGAAGGTGAAACGAATATCCACCGGCATCGAAAAGACCTGAGGCGGCGTGGTCTGGACTTGCTCCAGAGGTAAATAAACCCAATACTTGCCATCGGAGGGATCCTGTTCGGTCTTGAACGACCACCAATATTTCGGCCGGAAGGTGCCATAAAGCCATTCATCGAAGAAATAATCCAAATCCTTGCCCGAAACCGATTCGCACAATTCCTTGAACTGCTGGCTGGTAACATCGCGCCACTGGTAAACACTGCCGTAATATGTCTGCATGATGTTGAAGAATGTGGCATCGCCGACGATGTGACGCAGCATATGCAAGACCCAAGCCCCTTTATCATATACAATCCAGCCGAATATATTATCTACGTTAGTCGTATCATAGACATAGATAGTCCCTTCACCGGTGAAATCCAGGCCGACCATGTAGCTGTCGTAACTGCTCTTGCCTTCTTTGACTTCATAGTACAAAGCCTCGCTATAGGAGGCAAAGCCCTCGTTGAGCCAGATGTCATGCCAGTTATTGCAGGTGATCATATCCCCCCACCACTGATGGGACAATTCATGTACCACAGTCGGTTCATAAAAACCGAACCAGTCGCCGACCATAGAGGTGACCGTCTGATGCTCCATTCCTCCCCCCCACTGGAAATTGGCATGACCGTATTTTTCATTAATAAAAGGGTATTCTCCGAAAAGGCCGGCAAAGACACCGATGGCATAGGGGGTGATATTCCAGTGGGTCAGAGAATTGGCATACAGGTCGGGATAAACATGGTGAACGATTTCCATCGAGTCGTTTGTTCCATGGTAGTACCAATCGCGCCAGACCGTATATTTGGAGATGGCGACCGAAAAGAGATAGGTAGTAATAGGATATCTGACTTGATAAGAAAAAGTCCAGGTGCCGTCGCCGTTGCGCGTGGTGTCGATCAACTTGCCGTTGGAGGCGCAGTAAAGAGCCGTGTCGCAGGTGACGAAGATATCAAGGGAATCAGCTTTATCGTCGGGACGGTCCTTGCAGGGCCACCAGGTGCGGGCCAGATATGGTTCCGAAAGCGAGGAAACAATGGGATAGCCGTTACGCTGGGAAAAAGAGAATGCCTGAAAACCGCCGCCCGCCGGATGGCCATGATAGGCGACTGAAAGAGAGAAAACCTCATCCAGACTATAGTTCTTATCCAGAATAATGGTCAGGCCATAGCCGGCATGAGTGAAGCTCAATTGACCGCCCGGCATAAAAACTGAGTCGACGGTCATAGTGGCATCGAAATCCAGCGAGATCGTATCGAGGTTGTTAACCAGCGATTTGGCGGTCATCTTCACATTTCCATAAAGTATCTGACTGGGAACGTCAACTTTCAATTCGATTCTATAATATCCGACATCGAATTCGGTCTGGTTGTATATCAGCGCGGGTTTCATCGCCACGGCCGCTCGGAATCGTGCCAGGCGCTCGGCCTTGGCTTCACCCATAATCCGATGCATTTCCGAGGGGGTGAGATTTTGGGCTGCCGCGGAATCGATGTACGGTATCTGTGCTAAAGATTCAATGGCGACCGTGGTGAAAGAGACAAATAAAAGGGTGGCGATTATGGTTTTTCTCAACATAGAACTCTTCTCTGTCAATCGGTTGAAATGTTCATGCGGTTCTTCACAAAAGCAATCTGCGGTAACAGTTTCATAATACTGCTATTTATCGGAATGTCAAGCAGTTATATTAATCCAGTTATATTAATCCGGGATTTCTCCGTAGCCTTATTGTCGATATTATTCATCATATAAAAACGATGCAATTCAAGACAGCCAAAAAAATTGCCGTCCCTGAATATAGAACGGCAATTTCGTGCAGATTATTTGAGTTTATAGCAATTAATAGGGATTCCCGCATAATGGATTGTGATTAATGTAGAGATAATAAATCAGCTCCCCAATATCGGCAACATTTACGCGAAAATCGCAGTTGCAGTCACCCACCCGCAATTCGGGTTTCGGAGGGGGTCCATTCTTATATAAGTATCTGATGAAATAGGAGATATCAAGGATATTGAGGATCCCATCATAATTAACATCGCCATAGAATTTCCAGACCTGGAGCTTAAAATTAATATTTAAGGGGGAATTGGAAGCGGTGGGAGAGACAATCTGACAGTGGTCATTATATGTGCCTATGGTAAGGCCTTCGGCAAACGGGCTGAACTGGACTGTCCATGGATATTTATAGTTATTGCTGGAATCAATACTGAAATAAAGCCAACCGATATTTTCCTGCACCGACCAGGGCATGCAACCGGGATTAGCATTATTCACATCAATGAAGTAGTCCTTCCCCAACCGTTCTTCTTGAGCCGTGAGAAAGACCGTGTCATTGTACGACAGCACAATAAAGGGAGCCGTAGCGGTCGGAAGAATATGCATGGCCACCGGCAGTCTGACCGGGCTATTTATGGCGTTAACGGCGCTGATGACAATAGTATCGTAATAAGTTCCGACGGTAAATCCCTGGTGCACAAAATTCAGCGTAATTAACGCGGGGGTTCCGGTAAAATCGTGATTGGGTTTCAGCCAGGATGATTTCCAGGTCAGGCTAACCGCCATGGGATCGGTACCATAGTTGAATATCCCAAACTGGGGCAACGGCGGGGGGGTTCCGGTGCCATCGCCGCATTCATAATAATTGGCAACAATGGAATCCTGGTTCAGGACGATACGAGCCGGACTATTCACATAATGAAATTGAAAGACGACATACAGAGGCGAATTAATGGCCTCCAGAGAGGTAATTGTAACGGTGTCATAAACATTCAGGCCGTGATAGCCGCCGGTAAGGGTTTTGAAACTGGCCGTTACCGACTGCGGCACCGTTCCGGAAGCTGGGGTAAGGCTGAGTATTCGGGGCGAATTCTCGGAGACCGAAAAAGTCATCGATCCTCCGCCGGCATTGAAAATATTGAAGCTCCGGTCGGGGGGGTAAGGATTACCGAGATCGACGACAACGAGGATAAAATCGGAGTCGACGGCCATTATCGGCAGGTCGGAGGCAACCTCCAGACGGACGACAGCTATCTGGGGATTATTACTCGCATTGGTATCGGAAACCGTAATTGTGTCATAGTAGAATCCATAGCTAAGACCGGTGATATCGACCGAGAGAGTGACCGCCCCCGAATCGGTTCCGGAGAGGGGATTCAGAGAGAGCCAACTGGATTTCCCGGCCGTCGTCCAGTGCAGGACACTCTGGCCGGTGTTCTTAATCGTCAGAATCTGCGATGGCGGATTCGATGAACCGGCGACGGCGCTGAAATTGAAGGAAGTCGGAGTAAGCGAAATTGTCGGCGGCGGTTGCTTTACTTTCAGCTTGACTGGAATCAGCACAGGATCGTTGGTGGCATTAGTATCGGAAACGACAACAGTATCATAATAGGTCCCAATCGGCAAACCAATGATGTTGGCGTAAATTTGTACATTGGAAGGGGCAATGCCGTAAGGGGGTAGAATATTGAGCCAGGTCGATTTCTTGCTGGTTGTCCAGCGCAATTGTCCTTCGCCGAGATTAGTTATTTTAAGAATTTGCGGACTGGGGGGCGGACTCCCGGCAATGCCCTCAAAATAGAAAGAGTCAGGACTGACGCCGATTACGGGCGGGGGCGTATAATCACCGACTATGATTATTCCCCGCTTCAGAACCGGGGTGATCAATTCGTTGGTGGCGCTGTCAACGAAACTCAAGACCGATGAAGGGGGATAAAACATTGAATCAATAATTACCTTCTGATTGGGGATACCGCTCGGTATATTGAAATGAGCTTTGAATGCCAGACCCCGTCCCGGCGCGATATTCGCTTCCATGATAACAATCACCGCCACGACAAATTGCTGATTGGCGGCGTTGATGGACACGAGTTTATTGGCCACGTAAGCAATCCGCGAACCGACAAATGAAATGGAATCCAGCGTAATATCCGGGCTGGAATATTGAAGAGGAATTTCAATTGCAGCCAGCGGTTCATCATTATAAAAATTGACATTCACGGCCGCCTTATTACCCTGATAGACCTTAACCGAGTCAATATACAGGGTATCGGGGATACCGGGATCCTGGGCATGCAGGGCAGGAAGCCCCAGGACCATAAGCAGTGCAACAATGGTAAAGATCCTTTTAACCATGTTATGCTCCTAAAGTAAACTTTGGTTTGCCAGCAGATGATGCAACATTTGTATATTTGCTAAGTTTGATGATCCCGAAGAAGATCACCCTTCCACACCAAGGAAGTATTTTGCTCTTAAATATAATATACCCTGAGAACCCGGAGGCTGTCAAGACAAAAATGGTGGGAATTTATGGCCTATTTCTTTTTGATTTCGCGGCTGGCGCTGTTCCTAGCCTGGACGGCCATTTTGCGACTCTTGGCCCGCTCCAGCTCCTGGGCAAAGATTTTTTCGAGGGTGTAGCTGGATGGCATGAAATCGAGGAGCCCCTTTTCAAAGACCTCATCAACCGTATCAATAAAGACAAACTTCGTCTTTTTAATAATATCATCCGGGAGGTCTTTGAGATCCTTCTTATTTTCGCGAGGAATAATAATTTTCGGGATTCCCGCCCGATAGGCGGCGGAGATTTTTTCTTTAATTCCACCCACCGGCAGAACTCTTCCCCGCAACGTCACCTCGCCGGTCATGGCGATATCATGGCGGATCGGCCGCTCCGCCATAACCGATGCAATCACCAGCGACACAGTCACCCCGGCCGAGGGGCCATCCTTGGGAATGGCTCCAGAGGGAAAATGGATATGGATGTCAAAATTATCAAAATCGTTGTGGTCGATGCCGAGCACATCGGCCTTGGAGCGGACATAGCTGTGGGCGGCCTGGATTGATTCTTTCATCACCTCGCCCAGCGAACCGGTGGTGATAACATTACCGCTCCCTTTCATCCGCAATCCTTCGATTATCATCAAATCGCCGCCCAGGCCGGTCCAGGCGAGGCCGATCGCCACCCCGATTTCGGATTTTTTCTCCGGCTTTTCCGGGATATACTGCGGGGTGCCCAGAAAATTCTCGGCGGTTTTTTCGTCGACCATCCAGACCTTCCGCACCCGGCTGGCTTTTTCCTTGGCCACATGGCGGCAGATCCGCTCTATCTGGCGGCGGAAATATAGCAGCCCCGCCTCGAGCGTGTAGCTGCGAATGATTATTTTCAATCCCTTATCGCTGAAAGTAATATCTTTTTTGTGAAGGCCATGCTTCCTGAGGACGTTAGGGATGATATACTTGCGGGCAATAAGTATCTTCTCCTTTTCTATGTAGCCGGGCAGCTCGATTATTTCAAAGCGATGACTGAGCATTTCGGGAATACCATCAAGCGCTTTGACCGCACAAATGAAGGTGGCCCGACTCAGGTCTATCGGCAGCCCGATATAATTATCCAGAAAGCGGGTGTTAAGGCGGGGATCGATCGCCTCCAGCAGCGACATCGGCAGCGCGGTA